>NZ_JBSTYQ010000026.1:0-40516 GCF_054052385.1 Aeromonas sp. 25-AL00135
GTAATCGCGCTGTGTCCGTTTCACACCTTGTCCCATCGGGTTCTCCATTTATTGGGGGGGAAAGGTGTAAACCATATTCAGGACGGCACAGCGATAGTAAAATCGGGCGTAGCGTTGAGGGTAATAAAACTGTCACGGCCGTGTGGTTTCAATGACATCTGAGATTCACACACGTGGCCCTTCAGTGCCAAGGAGGATGCTTATGGACAATACGGACCGAAAGCTGTTTATCCTGGATACCAACGTTCTGCTTCACGAACCCCTCGCTATCTATTCCTTCAAAGAGCACGACGTGCTCATCCCCATGACGGTGCTGGAAGAGCTCGATAACATCAAGGATCGCAACAAGGATGTCAGCCGCGACGCGCGGGTAGCCATCCGTGCGCTGGAAGATGTGTTCCGCGATGCAACCCCGGATCAGATCACCCAGGGCGTGCCACTGGCTGGCGAAGCGAGCGGCAATATCTGCATCTTCAGCGATCACCATCTGCCGCAGGATGCCGAGGTGTTTACCGACAAGGAGGCCGACAACCGCATCATCAACGCGGCCCTCTATCTGCAAAAGCACGAGTTGAAGCGTCAGGTGGTGCTGGTCACCAAAGACATCAACATGCGCCTCAAAGCCAAAGGGGCCGGGCTTGCTCACGTTGAAGATTACCGTAGTGACCAGTTGATCGATGATATCCGCCTGCTGGCCAAGGGTTTTCAGGTGGTGCCCGGCAGCTTCTGGGAGCGGGTTGGCGAGTGTGAGAGCGAGACCCACGGCCGCGACACCATCCATGTGATCGATGCCAACCTGCTGGAGGGGGTTCACGTAAACCAGTATCTGGTGGATGAAGAGAATTTCTTCGCAGCCCGGGTGCTCAGTCACGACGGCAACAAGATCCGCATCAAGGATCTGGGTCGCGAGCGACTGATGTCCCGCAAGGCGTGGGGTGTCCATCCCAAGAACGTCTATCAGGGGATGGCGCTGGATGCACTGCTCGATCCGCACATCGATCTGGTGATCCTGACCGGCCCGGCCGGTTGCGGCAAGACCTTGCTGGCAATGGCTGCTGCGCTGGAGCTGGTGATTGAGAAGGGCATTTACGAGAAGGTGATCGTCACCCGGAATACCCCGGAAATTGCTGAAAGCATCGGCTTTCTGCCCGGCACCGAAGAGGAGAAGATGATGCCCTGGTTGGCGGCGGTGACCGACACCCTGGAGGTGCTGCATAAGCAGGACGAGAACATGAGCGGCTCGCTCAGCTACATCATGGAGAAGGCCAACATCCAGTTCAAATCGGTCAACTTCATGCGCGGACGCAGCATCCAGAACACCTTCGTGTTGCTGGATGAGTGCCAGAACCTGACCGCGTCCCAGATCAAGACCATCATCACCCGCTGCGGCGAGGGTACCAAGATCGTCTGCTCCGGTAACCTGGCCCAGATCGACTCCAACTACCTGAGCCCGGTGACCTCGGGTCTCACCTACATCGTCGAGCGCTTCAAGGATTTTGACGGCAGTGCCAACATCTTCCTCAACGGCGTGGTGCGCAGCCGACTGGCTTCGTTCGCCGAGGAAAATCTCTGATTTAACGGGAGCTCTGCATGTGAAAGGGGAAGCCATCCGGCTTCCCCTTTTTTGATCCCGTCGCCGGTCATGAGCCCTGCGTACGACCCAGATAGCGTAGTAGCCCGGGATGATCGCTGTTTTGCAGAATATCCGGCTTTCCCTGCAGGGCGATGCGCCCCTCGTCCACAAACAGCACCTGATCGGCAATCAGCTGGGCATCTTCCGGATTGTGGGAGACCATCAGTACGGTAATGCCCTGTTCGCAGGCTAGCCTCGCCACTTCCGCCAGCATCTCCCGGCGCAGGGCGGGATCGAGGGCAGAGAAGGGCTCATCCAGCAGCAGCAGCGGTTTGCCGCGCACCAGCGCGCGAGCCAGCCCGACTCGCTGCTGCTGGCCGCCGGAGAGCTGTTCAGGCTGGCGGTTTAACATCTCGCCAAGACCAACCCGTGCGGCTGCATCGATCACTTGTGCCCGTTGGGCTGCACTCAGGCGCAGACCCGGGTGCAAGCCGATGGCGATATTGTCGAACACCGACAGATGGAGGAACAGGTTGTGATCCTGAAACAGGGTGGTGACTGGCCGCTCGGCCGGGCCCAGCGGCAGCAGATCTTCGCCATCGAAGCTGAGGCGGCCCGACTCCACCGGCACGAATCCGGCGATCATCCCGAGCAGGGTCGATTTACCTGCGCCGCTTGGGCCGATCAGTGCGGTGATCTCTCCCTTGGGCAGGGTCGCGCTGAAGCTGACGCGCCAGTCGGGGTAGCTGGTCACCAGCGTATCAATGTTCAGCATGTTTTCCTCCAAGACCCCGCTCCACCAGCCAGAACAGGGAGAAACAGAGCGTCAGCAGCAGCAGAGCGGTGGCGGCTGCCTCGGTCAATCGATAGCTGCCAAGCTGTTGGTAGAGCAGCCAGGGCAGGGTGGTGAGCTCCTGACTGCCAAACATGGCGATGGCGCCAAGATCCCCCAGCGAGAGGATCATCGACAGCGCCATCGCCAGTGCCAGCGGGCGGCGCAGCAGCGGCCACTCCACCAGTCGCAGGCGATGCAGGCCGCGTACCCCCAGGCTGTCCGCCAGCCGGTCGTATTGGCGCACCACCAGCTGCATGGGGGCGGAGAGGGTGCGCATCACATAGGGTAGCGCCATCAGGGCGTTGACCAGCACCACCAGCCAGGGGCCGAGGGCGAACACATCGGCGAACGGCATAAACAGGATGAAGAGACCGGTAGAGAGCACTACTGCCGGGATCATCAGGATCACCGAGCCGCTGGCCTCCCACAGGGCGGCAGCCCGCCGCTTGCGAGCCCGTATCCGTAGATGACGGCTGGTCAGCAGCAGTGCACCGCCGAGCAAGGTGGCCAATGCACCGGCTGCCAACGCAATCAACAGCGACTGGCCGCTCGCCTGCCACAGTTTGGCGGAGGTGAGCGCCGTCAGCAGACCGGGGTGGAGGCCGGCGACGATGATGGCCAGCAACGGTGGCAGAAAGATGGCGAGCCCGATGCTGAGCGAGAGGAGATCCACCACGGCCGTGCCTGGCTGATGGCGATCCGGGCGCAGGCAGGGACGACGGGGTGTCACCCTGCTGGCCGGGGTGCTCTGCAGCTTGTGCTGCAGGGCGAGCAGGGCGGCGGTCAGGATCAGCTGAACCAGCGCCAGTCCGCCTGCGGTGGCGAGATCGAAGTCAAAGCGCAGCGCCTGATAGACGGCCACCTCCAGCGTGGTGGATTTCGGCCCGCCTCCCAGCGCCAGCACTGTGGTGAAGCTGGTGAAGCAGAGCATAAAGATGAGGCTGGCCAGCCCCGGCAATATGCCGCGAATAAGAGGCCACTCCAGCAGCCGGAAGATATGGGATGAGCGCATGCCGAGCTGGCTGGCAAGGCGCCAGCTCGATTCGGGGATGCTCTCTATGCTCTGCAGCATCAGGCGTGCCGCCAGCGGCATATTGAAGAAGACGTGGGCCAGCAGGATACCGAACAGGCCGTAGAGATAATTGCCGGGATCCAGCCCCAAGGTGCGCAGCAGCTGCGGCAGCCACCCCTGTTTGCCGTGTACCGCTACTATGCCGAAGATGGCGATGATGACCGGCAGCACCAGCGAGAGGCCAAATAGCTTGATCAGCAGGGTTCGGCCAATGAAACGGCGCCGCGCCAATGCACGGGCCACCGGAATGGCCAGCCCCAGGCTCAGCAAGGTGGAGAGCAGTGCCTGCCCCAGACTGAAGCCCAGCACATGACGCAGATAAGGATCTGCGAACAGGGTGCGGGGTGCCAGCGAACCGGCCTGCCACAGCAGGGCCGCGAGCGGCCCGAGGGATAACAGCAGGATCAACAGGGTGGCTGCACTGCCCGGCAGCCACCAGAGGGGACGAGCCTGTGGTTTCAGATAACGGCTCACTGGGTGACGGCTTGCAGCCACTCGCGGATCCACCCTTTGCGATTGGCGGCCACCTCATCGCTGCTGAAGGCGAGCGGCTTGGCTACGGTGATCATCTGCTCGAAACCTTTTTGCAGTTGGGTATCGATCACCGGATACATCCAGTTGCCGGTCGGGATCTCATTCTGGAAGGCGGGGCTCACCATAAATTGCAGGAACTGGTCAGCCAGCTTCTCCTGTTTGGCGCTCTTCAGCTTGGCGGCCACTTCCACCTGACGGTAGTGGCCCTCTTCAAACGCCGCAGCCTGATACTGGGGCTTGTTCTCGGCAATCAGGTGATAGGCCGGAGAGGTGGTGTAGGAGAGCACCATGTCCGCTTCGCCATCGAGGAACATGCCATAAGCCTCTGACCACCCCTTGGTGACGGTGACCGTCTTTTTGGCAAGTTCGGCCCAGGCGGCAGGCGCCTTGTCGCCGTAGACAGACTTCATCCACAGCATCAGCCCCTGCCCCGGGGTGGAGGTGCGGGGATCCTGATAGATCACCTTGAGGTCGGGACGCTCCACCAGCTCTTTCAGGCTCTTGGGCGGCTGCTTGAGTTTGTCTTTGTCATAGACGAAGGCAAAGTAGCCGTAGTCGTAGGGGACGAAGGTGTCATCCTGCCAGCCACCCGGCACCTTGATGCCATCCAGCTTGGCGGGATGGGGGGCGAACAGACCGCTCTGCTTGGCTTCGCTGATGAGGGCATCGTCGAGCCCCAGCACCAGATCAGCCTTGCTGTGGTTGCCCTCCAGCCGCAGCCGGTTGAGGATGGCGACCCCATCTTCGAGGGGAACCAGATTGAGGGTGCAGCCGCACTCTTTCTCGAAGGCCTGTTTGATCTTGGGCCCCGGACCCCACTCGGCAGTGAAAGAGCTGTAGGTGTAGACGGTGAGGGTGTCAGCGGCGAACACATTGGCCGACAGCAGGCAGGTGGTGACCAGCAGCAGGGTCTTCATGGGTGGCACTCCCTATTACTTGTTAATAACGAGGTGCCAGCGGGTGAGGGCGCAAAAAATGAGCGCCATGCCTCAAATTCCTCCGCCAGCATTATCTGGATCAGGTACACGGGTATAATCTCAGCGGTAAACCGCACCCCGTTTGAGAAACGAACCGCATTGTATTAACGTTCTTTTGGGTAGACCAGCACAATTGTGCAATACCCATGAGATGACGCCCACCCAACAGAGGATGTTCGCGTGCTTACCAATACCAAGGAAAGGCGTGCCTTTGCGCGCATGGTCATCAATGCTCCGGTCACCGTCTATCAGCAGCAGCTGGTGCTGGAGGGGATCTGCCGGGATCTCAGTGCCAACGGCATGGGGATTGCGGTCTCTGAACACCAGCTCGACATCAATCAGCCCATCCGGATCAGTCTTGCCACCAACAACAATCTGTTGCCTCCCTTTGAAGCCCATGCCCGTATTATCCGGGTGCTGGAGGAGGAGAGCGGGTTGCTGCTGGCGGTGGAGTTTCTGCCTCAGGGTTAATCCTCTCTCTTCATCGGCAGAGGGAGGGGGTTAGCCTTTTTCCTGAACCGGTTGCACACTCAACTGCTTGCTATCGACCAGCGTTTTGCTGGTCGAAGCTATTTGGCCCGCAGGCAAGGTGGCGGGGCCTGTGGGTTCGAGCAGCAGGTAGTTTTGCCCCTGCCAGTTGAGGGTCGCATCCCCCGGCTTGGCGGGCAGGTCAACAGCCAGCAGGGCATGGCCGGGGACGAACACCATGGCCTGTTTCAGCTCGGGAAAGAGCTGGGCCAGCATGGCGGCCATCAGGGTTACCTTGCTGTCGCAATCACCCCGGTTCTGTTCCAGTACCTGACGGGGCGGGAGGAAGCCCTTGCCCTGTCTTCCATTCAGGCTGTCGAGCTGCTGATAGGGGATGCTCTGGATAAAGGTGAGCATATGGGCCACGGTTTTCTGGCGCGCTTCTGTTTCGGTACTGCCCTGCTGTTTGAGCTGATCCGCCAGCGGAGCCAGCCCGCTGCGACTCTCCAGCGCGATGCGCACATGATCTTGCTTCACCGCCAGCTGCCCGTCGGGGGTGTTGAAGTACTGGAAGTAGTGTTTGGTCAGCCACGCCTGCTCCTCTTTGCTTCGCTTGGACTGCAGAAAGGCCATCGCCTCGCGTGCCTTGTCCTGATTGCGGCTTTTCAGATGCAGCTCCAGCGAGGGGCGGGAGAGGGTGAACTGCACCTCGGGGTAGTTCTGGCGCACCTCCCGCAGCAATACCTGCAATACCTCCTCCTGCATTCTGGCCGGGCGATAGGCGATGAGAGGCGGCAACTTGCCCTGTTCGAGCCGGTAGGTGAGCTGTTGGGATTTGCCTTCGCTATCCTGCCAGCCGACGCTGATCTGGCCGAGGCTGTTGTTGAAGCTGGTTTGGCTGGCCCCCGCAGGCAGGGCAATCAGCAGGGCACAGAGCAGAGGAATTGCCGTCGGTCTCTTCATCATCCTTTCCTGTGGCACGGGCCAGTTCCGGTGGTCCAAAGTGGGAAGCGTCGCGGACAGTAAAACAGGGAGCCGAAGCTCCCTGTTGATTCTACTCGTTTTTTGCAACTGGCTGATTAAATCCAGCTCGGCTGCTTTGCCTCAAAGGCGCTGATGGCGGCCTCGTGCTGCAGGGTCAGGCCGATGGCATCCAAGCCGTTGAGCAGGCAATAACGGCGGAATTCGTCGATCTCGAAACCGAAGCTGAGGCTACCTGCACGTACCTGATTCGCTTCCAGATCCACTTCGATCTGGATGCCCGGCTGGGCGGCGACCAGCTGGAACAGGGCGTCGACCTCCTCCTCCTTCAGACGCACCGGCACCATGCCGTTGTTGATAGCGTTGCCGTAGAAAATATCGGCAAAGCTCGGGGCTATGATGGTCTTGAAGCCGTAGTCGGCCAGCGCCCAGGGGGCGTGCTCGCGACTCGAGCCGCAGCCGAAGTTCTCCCGCGCCAGCAGGATGCTGGCACCGGCGAATTGCGGCTGGTTGAGTACGAACTCGGGGTTTGGCTGCTGGCCGGCATCGTCCAGAAAGCGCCAGTCGTGGAACAGGTGCTTGCCAAAACCGATGCGGTTGACCTTCTGCAAAAACTGCTTGGGAATGATGGCGTCGGTGTCGACGTTGGCGCTGTCGAGGGGGGCGACGATCCCTTTATGCTGTTTGAATCCTGTCATCGAAATGTCCTCTTACAGTGCGCGAATGTCGGCGAAGCGGCCGGTGACGGCGGCAGCGGCGGCCATGGCCGGGCTGACCAGATGGGTGCGGCCGGCGCGGCCCTGACGCCCTTCGAAGTTGCGGTTGCTGGTGGAGGCGCAGCGCTCCCCCGGTTGCAGCCGGTCGTTGTTCATGGCCAGACACATGGAGCAGCCGGGCAGGCGCCACTCAAAGCCTGCCTCGATGAAGATCTTGTCCAGCCCCTCGGCTTCGGCCTGCGCCTTCACCTGTTCGGAGCCCGGCACCACCAGCGCCTGCACGCCAGCGGCTACCTTGCGACCGCGGGCGATGGCGGCGGCGGCACGCAGATCCTCGATGCGGCTGTTGGTGCACGATCCGATAAACACCTTGTCGATGGCAACGTCGGAGAGCTTCTGGCCCGGTTGCAAGTCCATGTAGGCGAGCGCCTTGCGGGCGGATTGCTGTTCCATCAGATCGCTGAAGGATTCCGGTGCCGGAATCGGCTCATTGACGGCAATCACCTGGCCCGGGTTGGTCCCCCAGGTGACCTGCGGGGCGATATCGGCGGCGTCCAGCACCACTTCGGCATCGAAACGGGCACCTTCATCGCTCTTGAGGCTCTGCCAGAAGGCGATGGCCTGCTCTAGCGCCTCACCCTTGGGGGCGAACTCCTTGCCGCGAATGTAGTCGATGGTGGTCTGGTCGGGGGCAATCATGCCCGCCTTGGCGCCCAGCTCGATGGCCATGTTGCAGACCGTCATCCGCCCTTCCATGGAGAGGCTCGCAATGGCATCGCCAGCGAACTCCACCACGTAGCCGGTACCACCGGCGTGGCCGACCTTGCCGATAATGGCCAGTACCACGTCCTTGGCACTGATGCCCTCGGCCAGCTTGCCGTTGACCGAAATGCGCATGGTCTTGGCGCGGCCCTGTTTCAGGGTCTGGGTGGCCATCACATGTTCCACTTCGGAAGTGCCGATGCCGAACGCCAGCGAGCCGAAGGCTCCGTGGGTGGCGGTGTGGGAGTCGCCGCAGACGATGGTTGTGCCGGGCAAGGTGATGCCGAGCTCGGGGCCCATCACATGGACGATCCCCTGATATTTGTGGTTGAGATCGTAGAGGCGAACCCCGAACTCCTTGCAGTTGTCGGCCAACGTCTCCATCTGGATGCGGGCCATCTCGCCGGAGGCGGCGATGTCCTTGGTGGTGGTGGAGACGTTGTGATCCATGGTGGCCCAGGTCAGGTCTGGGCGGCGCAGCTGGCGGTTCATGGCGCGCAGGCCGTCAAATGCCTGCGGGCTGGTCACTTCATGTACCAGATGGCGGTCGATGTAGATGAGGGGGGTCTCCCCTTCCACTTCCCGTACCACGTGGGCGTCGAATACTTTCTGATAGAGGGTCTTGGCCATTGCTTCTCTCTTCCTTGTTCTCTGTTATGCGGCTCAGATCCGGGCGGCGATCTGGCTACCCATCTCGGACGTGCTCTGCACCGGATGGCGGGCGCTGGCCTGATGCAGGTCGGCGGTGAAGTAACCCTCGGCCAGGGTCTGGGCCACGGCCTGCTCAATGGCCTGGGCGGCAGCCTCCATCCCTAAGCTGTAACGCAGCATCAGGGCGGCGGAGAGGATCTGGGCGATGGGGTTGGCAATCCCTTTGCCGGCGATATCCGGGGCCGAACCACCGGCCGGTTCGAACAGGCCGAAACCCGATTCGTTGAGGCTGGCGGAGGGGAGCAGTCCCATGGAGCCGGTGATCATGGCGCACTCGTCGGAGAGGATGTCACCGAACAGGTTGGAGCAGAGCAGCACATCGAACTGGGACGGATCCTTGATGAGCTGCATGGTCGCGTTATCGATGTACATATGGTTGAGGGTTACGTCCGGATAGGACTTGGCGACTTGCGTCACCACCTCGCGCCACAGAATGGAAGAGGCGAGCACATTGGCCTTGTCGATGGAGGTGACCTTGCCACGGCGCACGCGAGCCGACTCAAAGGCAATCTTGGCGATGCGCTCAATCTCGAAGCGATGGTACACCTCGGTGTCGAACGCCTTTTCGTTCGCCCCTTCTCCCTCGCGCCCCTTGGGCTGGCCGAAGTAGATGCCACCGGTCAGCTCGCGCACACAGGCGATGTCAAATCCGCGATCGGAGATGTCGGCGCGCAGGGGTGAGAACTGCTCCAGACCGGTGTAGATGCGGGCCGGGCGCAGGTTGCAGAACAGTTTGAAGTGGGCACGCAGGGGCAGCAGGGCGCCACGTTCCGGCTGATCGTTGGGGGGCAGATGTTCCCATTTCGGGCCGCCCACCGAGCCAAACAGCACGGCATCGGCCGCTTCACAACCTTTGATCGTGCTTTGCGGCAGCGGGGTGCCGTGGTTGTCGATGGCGATGCCGCCCACGTCATGGCGATCATACTCGAAGGCGAGGCCGAACCTGGCCTGCACCTTCTCCAGCACCTTGATAGCCTCGGCCATCACTTCAGGGCCAATGCCGTCACCCGGCAATACTGCGATCCGATAACTGCTCATACACTCTCCATCCTGATATTGTCTTTGAGATCCCTCTGTCCGGTTTCCCCGACGCTGCGCGCGGTTACCGGTTCAGACGTTCCCCGTCCCGATGTTGTCATTCCATGCTGTCTGTGTGGCTGCGAGTCCTGCTCAGACGGTTTCCGATTTGATGCTGTCATTCCGTCTGTTTGGTACCGAGTTCGGCTCAGACGGTTTCTGATTTGATGCTGTTATTGCGTTCCATCTGTTCGGCCACCTGATCGGCGCGCCAGATGCTGTTGATCACATGGAGCAGGGCGTGGGCCGAGGATTCGATGATGTCGGTGGCCAGTCCCATACCGTGGAATTTGCGCCCCTTGTACTCGGCGACGATATCGACCTGACCGAGGGCATCTTCCCCTTCGCCCTTGCTCTTGAGGGCATATTTGTCGATGCGGATCTCATAGCCGGTGATGCGGTTGATGCACTGGTAGACCGCATCCACCGGGCCATTGCCGGTGGCCGCTTCGCAGATCAGATCCTGCCCCACTTTCAATTTGACCGAGGCGGTGGCCAGTACCGAGCTGCCGCTCTGCACCCCGAGGTACTCCAGCTTGAAATGCTCGGGCTCTTCGTGGATCTGGCTGAAGAAGGCCAGCGCTTCGAGGTCGTAGTCGAACACCTGCCCTTTCTTGTCGGCCAGGGTCAGGAACTTGCCGTAGAGGTGGTCGAGGTCGTAGCTGCTCTCGGCGTAGCCCATGGACTCCATCCGGTGCTTGATGACGTGGCGGCCGGAGCGGGAGGTCATGTTGAGGTTGTTCTGGGTCAGGCCGATGCTCTCGGGGGTGATGATTTCGTAGGTATTTTTCGCCTTGAGCACCCCATCCTGATGGATGCCGGAGCTATGGGAGAAAGCGTTGGCCCCGACGATCGCCTTGTTGGGCTGCACCGGCATGTTGCACAGCTGGCTGACCAGCGTGCTGGTGCGATGAATTTCGTTGTGGCGGATATTGGTTTGCACCCCGAGCAGGTCGGCGCGGGTTTTGAGGATCATCGCCACCTCTTCCAGCGAGCAGTTGCCCGCCCGTTCGCCGATGCCGTTGATGGTGCACTCGATCTGGCGGGCCCCCATCTGCACCGCGCCGATGGAGTTGGCCACCGAGAGCCCCAGATCATCATGGCAGTGGACCGAGATGATCGCCTTGTCGATGTTGGGGACCCGGTTGAACAGGGTGTGGATGATGCCGGAGAACTCTGTCGGCACCGTGTAGCCCACGGTATCGGGGATATTGATGGTACGGGCCCCCGCCTTGATGGCGGCCTCCACCATGCGGCAGAGATTATCGATCGGCGTGCGGCCCGCATCCTCGCAGGAGAACTCCACATCATCGGTGTAGCGCAGGGCGTGCTTGATGGCGCCGACCCCCATCTCCAGCACATCCTCGAAGCTCTTTTTCAGCTTGCTCTCCACATGGATGGAGGAGGTGGAGATAAAGGTGTGGATGCGAAACGCCTCGGCGACCCGCAAGGCTTCGCCGGCGGCATCGATATCCTTGGGCAGGGCGCGGGCGAGGGCGCAGACCCGGCTGTTTTTGATGTGGCGGGCGATGGTCTGCACCGATTGAAAATCGCCGGGAGAGGAGACCGGGAAGCCCACCTCCATGACGTCGACACCGAGCCGCTCCAGCGCCTGGGCGATCTGCAGCTTCTCCTTGACTGTCAAACTGGCCGCCAGGGCCTGCTCACCATCACGCAAGGTGGTGTCGAATATGATGACCCGATCTGACATGTGACTTCCCTCTTCCTAAGTTCGGTAACGTGCATCCTGCGGCGGCATAAAAAAACCCGTGCAGGGTGCACGGGTTTTTGTAAATTCCGGCTATGCCTTAGCCCGGCTACAAGGATCCCGCGCGAGTTAACGCGATTAGGGAGATTAGTAGTAGCGGGGTGGCGATACGCATGACGTTGTTATTCCTTCCAGTCGATAACGCTTTTACCAATATCGAGATTTTTATGCTGTGTCAACACGGAAGGTCAGGGGCAATCTGCTGACGTATTTAATCGGATTGTAAAGGATTGCAAATTTCCTTGTCCCATATTCGGCCCATGACCGATTATCTGGTCATTCCTGCTGTGCTCTATTCTCTGCACAACCAGATCGACTTATCAGCATTGGCTGAATTATCTGAGGTGTTAAATGGAAAAACGTAGACCTGGTCGTCCGGTCGGACGTTCTGACATTCGTGACAAGTTGCTTGCTGCCGCCCGTGAGCGTTTTCTCAATACTCCCTATAGCAAGGTAACTACACGCGAAATCGCGGAGCTTGCTGGCTCCAATCTGGCAATGATCCACTACTACTTCGGCAGTAAAGAGGGTCTTTACAAAGCGGTGCTGGGCGATGTGGCCGAGCCCCTCGACCATGCCTGGCAAGATGAACACAGCAATCACAGCCTCAACGAGCTGCTCAACACCTACTATCAGGTGATGGCGCCCAACAGCGAGCTGACCTCTGCCATCTCCAGCGCATTGTCGACCGAGAAAAGCCCGGGCCGGGATTTTGTGCTGAACCGCCTGCTGGAACGTCAGCTGCCGCAGTTCGATGCCCTGCTGGAAACAATGAAGTCCAACGGTGAGCTGGGTGACAACCTGGATCCCGACATGCTTAAGATCTCCTTCCTCAGCATGATGTGGCAGCCGTTTGTGATGAAAGATCTCTACGAGCAGGTGTTTGGCCTGAAAGTGGATGAGCACTTCATGGCCCGTCTGGCGGATCACAACTGTCGTCTGATGGAGACCGGCTTGCGCGGCAACCACTGATTTTGCCGCAACATCGAAATTTAAAAGGGCCATTAGGCCCTTTTTTCATAAATCTGTTATCCCTTGTTCAACGTCCTGTCATCCCGCCTTCCTACTCTGCAAGCAGAATTCAGGGAAGGAGGAGATATGAACAAGATCCAGCAATGGGACCTTCAGGTGTGCCGGGTCTGCCTGCTTCACGGTTACAACCGGCAGCAGGCGAGGGTGAGTCGTCTCATTTCCCGCACCGGTGATGGCCCGCTTTACGCCGTGCTGGCCGCCTTGCTCTGGTGGCTGGGGGAGGCAGAGCGTGAACTGGTTCGACTGGCGCTGCTTGCCTTCGCCATCGAACTGCCCCTCTATCTGCTGCTGAAAAACAGCCTGAAACGGCAACGGCCGGTCGGTTTGCCGGTCTTTATCACCCCTTCCGATCGCTACAGCCTTCCCTCCGGCCATACCGCCGCAGCCTTTCTGATGGCCACCATACTGGCCACCGGTTTTCCGCTCTGGGCACCCCTGCTGTTTGGCTGGGCGGCACTGGTGGGGGCATCCCGGTTGCTGCTCGGGGTACACTACCTGAGCGATCTGGTAGCCGGTGCTCTGCTGGGGGGCGCTTGCGCCGTGCTGGCGCTCGGCTGGAGCCACTCATGAGGATACTGTTTGGGGTGCAAGGCACCGGCAACGGTCATATCAGTCGCAGTCGCACCCTGGCGCGGGCGCTGCGCACGGCAGGGGTCGAGGTGGATTATCTCTTCAGCGGCCGCCCTGCCGACCGCTACTTCGACATGGAGGAGTTCGGCGCCTACCGCGCCTTTCCCGGCCTCACTTTTGTCAGCCACGAGGGGCGAGTTTCTCCGTGGCGCACCCTGCAAGCCGCCTCGCCGCTCACCTTCTGGCGGGATCTGCGGTCTCTCGATTGCAGCGAATACGATCTGGTGGTGAGCGATTTTGAGCCACTCACCGCCCACGCTGCCCGCCGCTATGGCAAGCCAAGCCTCACCGTCAGCCATCAGGCCAGCTTCAACTGGCCCATCCCGCGCTGGGGGGAGGATGGGGTCAGCCGCCAGCTGATGCGCCACTTTGCCCCGGTGGATCAGCCGCTCGGGCTGCACTGGTTTCACTTCGGTCACCCCTTGTTGCCGCCGGTGATCGACCCTATCGCCGCTGCGCCGGATAACGGCGAGATCCTGGTCTATCTGCCATTCGAGCAGACCGAGGCGATCGCCGCCCTGTTGTCGCGATTTGGTCAGCAACGCTTCGTCTGCTTTCACCCCGCCATTCGTACCCCTAGCCAGTGGCGCAACCTGCGCTTCGAGCCGCCGTCGCGGCACGGATTTATCGCAGTGCTGGCCGGTTGTCGCGGCGTCATCTCCAACGCGGGTTTCGAGCTGGCTTCCGAGGCGCTCACCCTCGGCAAGAAGTTGCTGGTCAAGCCCCTCGGCGGCCAGTTCGAGCAGCTGACCAACGGCAAGACGCTCGAGATGATGGGGCTGGCGACCCTGATGGATGTGCTCGATGCCAATCTGGTGCGTACCTGGCTCGACAGCGCCTCGCCGGGGGCAGTCTGTTACCCCGATGTAGCGGGGGAGCTGGCCCGCTGGCTGGCGGCGGGCGCTGACGAGAGCGTGGCCTCTCTGTCACGTCGGCTCTGGGCGCGCACCCTGTTTCCGGAGGAGGTGAGTGATCGCCTGAGCGAGCTGGATGGGGGCGACTGTTTATCCAGTTGCTGGTTATCGCAAGTGAGCGTTGTTGACTAGACTGAAAGGCGATCCCACCAAGGAGAGGACGGAGCAAATGCGCTTTACCAATGAAAACGGCGAAGTCATGAACCTGGCTGACAATCTCACCCTGCACGAGTTGCTCGATATGGGGGTCAGCATCTCGGTCAGTGAAGAGACCGATCCGGATCAGCAGATCTGGTTGGCGGAGCCGGATCAGGAGAACTGAGTCATCATTCGGCATCAAGCCCACCGCTGAGCGGTGGGCTTTTTTGTGGCTGTTTTTCCCCTCTGCGGAATGATCCGCTGGCCATTTCCCGACTTCCTTCCCTTTTGTCTCATGGTCGCTGCGGCAAGTCATTGAATGTTAATAGCCGGTTGAAATGTATGACTGTTCTGGTCAGATAAAGCCGTGGACAAGCGTTATGAAGCGGGTTAAGTTGGTTTTTCACCCTATTTTCGGGTGAATGACGGAAAAATCCTTTTTTTCTACTGTCGACGAGGCTGAATTGGACCGATCTGCATTCAGATAACAACAAGAAACGGATCGGGCCGTGCCGGGAAGCACGGCATCGTCGGCGGGATTCGCTAAACGGAGCAAAGCCTGGAGGGCTTTATCATGGAGATGTTATCAGGCGCCCAGATGGTGGTTAGAGCGCTGGAAGATCAGGGAGTTGAGCACGTCTTCGGCTACCCTGGTGGCTCAGTGCTCGACATCTATGACGCTCTCTTCGAAAACGGCAAGATGGAGCATGTCTTGGTGCGGCACGAGCAAGCCGCGGTTCACATGGCTGACGGTTACGCCCGTTCCACCGGCAAGGTGGGGACTGTGCTGGTAACGTCAGGCCCGGGAGCGACCAACTGCATTACCGGTATTGCCACCGCCTATATGGATTCCATTCCGCTGGTGATCCTCTCCGGCCAGGTGCCGACCAGCATGATCGGTGAGGATGCGTTCCAGGAGACCGACATGATCGGTATCTCCCGCCCGGTGGTGAAGCACAGCTTCCTGTGCAAGAAGGCGAGCGATATTCCCGAGGCCATCAAGAAGGCCTACTACATTGCCGCCAGCGGCCGCCCGGGGCCGGTGGTGGTGGATCTGCCCAAAGATGTGCAGAACCCGAAAGAAAAATTCCCCTACCAGTATCCCGAGACGGTCTCCCTGCGCTCCTACAACCCGACCAAGTCTGGCCATAAAGGGCAGATCAAGCGGGCAGCCAAGCTGCTGGTAGAAGCCCAGCGCCCGGTGATGTACGTGGGCGGTGGTGCCATCAACGCCAATGCGGATCATCTGGTGACCAAGCTGGCTGAGCTGCTGAACCTGCCGGTGACCACCACCCTGATGGGGCTGGGGGCCTTCTCCGGCGTCCATCCGCAATTTATCGGCATGCTGGGGATGCACGGCACTTTCGAAGCCAACAAGACCATGCACAACGCGGATCTCATCTTCGCCGTGGGAGCCCGCTTCGATGACCGCGTCACCAACAACGTGGCCAAGTTCTGCCCCAATGCGACCGTGGTTCATATCGATATCGACCCCACCTCCATCTCCAAGACGGTGCAGGCCCATGTGCCCATCGTCGGCTCGGTGGAAACAGTGCTGGAGCAGATGCTGGAAGTGATCCGCGAGTGTGGCTTCGATAACGACAAGGAGGCGCTGGCGGACTGGTGGAGCCAGATCAACCAGTGGCGCTCCCGTCACTGTCTGGCCTACGAAAAGTCGGCCACCCAGATCAAGCCGCAGCAGGTGATCGAGACTCTCTACAAAGTGACCCAAGGTCAGGCGTTCGTAGCCTCCGACGTGGGCCAGCACCAGATGTTTGCTGCCCTCTACTACCCGTTTGCCAAACCGCGCCAGTGGATCAACTCAGGGGGCCTAGGTACCATGGGCTTCGGCATTCCGGCCGCCATGGGGGCCCAGTTTGCCAACCCGGATGCGGTGGTCTGCTGCGTTACCGGCGATGGCTCGGTGCAGATGAACATTCAGGAGCTCTCGACCTGCATGCAGTACGGGGTGCCTATCAAGATCATCTCCATCAACAACCGTGCGCTGGGCATGGTCAAGCAGTGGCAGAAGATGTTCTACGGCGGTCGTCACAGCCACTCCTACATGGAGTCCCTGCCGGACTTCGTCAAACTGGCGGAAGCCTACGGCCACGTCGGTATCGCGGTGAGTGATCCGGCCGAGCTGGAGAGCGCCATGGAGAAGGCCTTCGCCATGAAGGATCGGCTGGTGTTCATGGATATCTCGGTAGACCCGGATGAGCATGTCTATCCGATGCAGATCAAGTTTGGCGCCATGGATGAGATGTGGCTGAGCAAGACGGAGAGGACCTGACGATGGAGCATATTATTTCGGTCGTGCTCAAGGAGCTCAAGTTTGGTTCCATCAAAGACGAGATGTGGCTGAGCAAGGCGGGAGAAATATCATGAGGCATATCATTTCGGTACTGCTGGAGAACGAATCCGGCGCCCTGAGCCGCGTGGTGGGCCTCTTCTCCCAGCGCGGCTACAACATCGAGACCCTGACGGTGGCGCCCACCGAGGATCCCACCCTGTCACGCATGACCATAGTCACCATGGGTGACGAGCGGGTACTGGAACAGATCCAGAAGCAGCTGCACAAGCTGGTGGATGTGCTTAAGGTGTGCGACTTGAGCGAAGGGGAGCATATCGAGCGGGAGATCGCGCTGGTCAAGGCGCGCGCCGCCGGTGGAGCCCGTGACGAGCTGAAACGGCTGGCGGATATCTTCCGTGGCCAGATCGTCGACGTCACCCCCGAGCAGTACACGGTACAGCTGGTGGGCACCAGCGAGAAGCTGGATGCCTTTATCAAGACTGCCGCCCAGACCAACGAGATCATCGAAGTGGTGCGCTCCGGCGTCTGCGGTATCTCCCGGGCGGACAAGGCGCTGCGGCCCTGAGCGCTGGCGGGACAGCTGATGATGCGTCAGCTGCCGCAGAGTGAAAGGAAAGAGGGCTCTGCGGAGCCCTCTTTGTTTGGTTTTTCTTTACGAGAGTAGGTGTGATGTTCGGTATTCATGATCTTGCACTGTTTATGGTCTCGGGGCTGCTGCTCAATATCATGCCGGGGCCCGACTCCCTGCTGGTTATGCTGCGCAGCGGTTCGCAAGGGTGGCGTGCCGGTTCGGTCGCGACCCTTGGCATCGGCACCGGTGTCATGGTGCATGTGTTGGCGGCGGCCCTCGGTCTGTCGGCCCTGCTCAGTGCCTCGGCCGAGCTGTTTGCCCTTATCAAGCTGGCTGGCGCCATCTACCTCATCTATCTGGGATTCTCCCTGCTGCGCCAGCAAGCAACGGGTTCCATGGAGAGAGGGGCCACCCTGCCCGCCCTATCCTATGGCCAGATTTACCGGCAGGGTGTGCTGACCAATGTGCTCAACCCCAAGGTCGCGCTCTTTTTCCTCGCCTTCGTGCCCCAGTTCATCGCACCGGATGCCCCCGACAAGGCGCTCGCCTTTATCCTGCTCGGTTGCATCTTCAATCTGGGCGGCATCATCTGGTGTCACTTGCTGGTCTTTACCACCGTCTATGCCAGTCACAAAGTACGGCTGTCACTGCGTCTCGGTCGCTGGCTCAACCGGGGCATCGGCACCCTGTTTGTCGGGCTCGGGATCAAGCTGGCCAGCGACTAGCTCGCCGCTTTCTGACCTGGGGCAGATTATCGTGCGCCGCGCTGTGGTATGGTCGGCGGTTAGTTGCGGGGCCAGCCCCGCTCTCTCTTTTTCAGGTCAGCCCCACTGGCCGCAGCAGCGAGATCCCTTGCCTAGATGAACATCGCCCGGCTCAAGAACTTTACCGAGATTGTGAAGAACAACTTCAACATCTCGGCGACGGCGGAGAAGCTCTACACCTCCCAGCCCACCCTCAGCAAGCAGATGAAGATGCTGGAAGATGAGCTGGGGCTCGCCCTCTTTACCCGCAAGGGGAAAAATCTGGTCGGCTTGACCAGCGCAGGCGAGCAGGTGATGGAGTTGGCCAAGGGGGTGGTGGCGCAGGTGGAGCAGATCAATCAGCTGTCGCTGGGGGAGCAACTGGCTACCAGCGGGGTACTGCGTATCGCCACCACCCACACCCAGGCGCGCTACAAGCTGCCAGCGGTGATCACCGAGTTCAGCCGTCGTTATCCCGATGTGGCGATCCAGCTCCATCAGGGGGCGCCTGCCCAACTGGCCCAGATGGTGCAAAGCGGCGATGTGGATATGGCGATCGCCACCGAGTCCATGTACCTGTTCGACGAGCTGGCCGCCGTCCCCTGTTATCGCTGGGGACGCAGCGTGGTGGTGCCGCACGGTCATCCGCTGATCGACTGCCAGCCGCTGTCGATGGCGGATCTGGCCCGCTATCCCCTCATCACCTATGTGTTCGGCTTTACCGGTCGCTCCAAGATGGACAAGGCCTTCAGCCGCCACGGCCTCTCGCCGAAAACCGTGCTGACCGCCACCGATACCGACGTGATCAAGCACTACGTCCGGCTCGGCATGGGGGTCGGGGTAATTGCAAGCGTGGCCTTTGACGAGGGGGGCAGGGAGGATCTGGTGAGTCTCAACATCGACCACCTGATCGCCTCGAGCGCGACCCACATCTGCCTGCGCAAGCATGCCCATTTGCGTGACTACATGTATGACTTTATCCACCTCTACGCCCCCCATATCAGCCGGGAGACGGTGCAGCTGCACCTTATCAACCAGCCGCCGACTGCCAATATGGCGGAGTTGCCGTGGCTCTAGCCGCGGGTTGTTTGTCGTACACAGAGCAAAAATACAGAGACAAAAAAAGAGAGGCCTTGGCCTCTCTTCTGGTTTTATCGGTATGCGGGATTAAGTTCTGCGGGTCGCCAGATTGATAAAGATCTGGGCTCCGACCAGCAGGCAGTCGTCATCGAGGTAGTAGGGATTCGCATGCAGGTAGTTGCAGATCCCCTTGGCCTGACAGCCGCTGCCGAGGAAGAACATGGCCCCCTTGCGGCCACGGCAGGCGTTGACCATATAGCTGAAATCTTCGCTGCCGGTCATCGGCTGACCCTGAGCGTTGATCCCCTCAGAGGGTAATACGTCGGCGGCCGCTTGCAGCAGACGGGCGCAGGCATCGGCGTGGTTCTCGACCGCTGGATACCCGGCATAGACCATCTTGGTCTTGAAGCCGCGCAGTTCGCTCTGGGCCACGATCTCCTTGAAGCTGTTCTTCAGGATCTGGTCGGTCTCGGCATCCATGGCACGGATGGTGCCGCGCGCCTGCACATGGTCGGCGATGGCGTTGGGGATGGTGCCGCCGTTGATCATGCCGCAGCC
Organism: Aeromonas sp. 25-AL00135; assembly: GCF_054052385.1. Classification (NCBI taxonomy): domain Bacteria; kingdom Pseudomonadati; phylum Pseudomonadota; class Gammaproteobacteria; order Aeromonadales; family Aeromonadaceae; genus Aeromonas; species Aeromonas sp. 25-AL00135. Next base: position 19,455 of record NZ_JBSTYQ010000026.1, read on the forward strand.
AAATACCGCCGGGCTGAACGGACTGGTGCGTTTGGCAACGATGTAGTCCATATCCTCGATGATCCGCACCGCTTCGCGGATGGCATCCAGCCCCTTGTGGGGGGTGGAGCCGTGGGCGGAGATACCGTGCACATCCAGCGTCCAGGCGGAGCCCCAGGAGGACATGACACCGTGGTTGAATTTGATGGTGCCGGTCTCCATGGCGCCGTCGTTATGGAGGGCATAGACCTCGTCCACCCCCTTCATGCAGCCCAGTTCCACCATCTTCTCGGCGCCCGGCACCCGCATATCCTCTTCCGCCATCTGGAAGATAAAGCGGACGTTGTACTGCAGGCGGGAGCGCTGTTCTGAGAGGAATTTGGCTGCGGTCAGAGCGATCGCCATATGGGAGTCGTGACCGCAGTTATGGGCCATTCCCTCGTGGGTTGACTTGAACGCAACGTCGCTCATGTCGTGCATCTCGAGGCCATCCATATCGGCACGGAAGGCGATGGTCGGCAGCACGGGGTCAACCACCAGATCGCCGTGGAAACCGGTGAAGCCCAGGTAGTCGGTGAGACGGTAGCCAAAGCCTGCCATCAGCTCGCGGCAGTAGGCCGAGGTCTTGAACTCGACGCCAGAGGCTTCCGGAATGGTGTGCAGATGGTGGCGCACTTCCTGACTGAAGTCGCGCAGGGCCAGCAGGGCCGGTTCAATGTGGATGTTGTTCATCAGATGATCCCTTGAATGGAGAAGCCGAGCTGGGCCACCAGCGAGGCGCCGAAGAAGCAGCAGGTGGAGACGATCATGAAGATCAGGATCACTTTCCAGGACATCTTCTTCAGCTCTTCCAGCTGACCGCCCACCGAGAGACCGGCAAAGGCCAGCAGCGGTACGCAGCAGGAGAGGAAGGAGATCTTGGAGACGGCGTCGATAAAGAGGCCGCGCACCGGGGTCTCCGGCAGGCAGATGAGAATGCCGATGATGGTGGCATAGGCAAACGCCGGCAGGGAGGAGGGCAGATAGCGCTTGGCAATCAGCGAAGCGAACACCACCAGTGACATGGCGACGAAGCTGTCACCCATCAGCCAGAGCGGAGTGCCGGTGGTCAGGGTCTGGGTAAACATGGCCAGCAGGATCGCCAGAAAGACGAACCGCATATCCATTACGATGCTTTTCATGCTTTCTCTCCTTTGGCAGTCAGGGCATAGATTTTTTCAGCGAGTGGCAGACCCAGATAAGTGAGGGAGAGGGCGCCGAGGGCAGACGAGAGCAGGTTAGAGGCTGCCGCGATGCTCAGCACCTGCTGAGCCAGCGCTTCGTCGAGACCGTTGATCAGGGCGCCGGAGGCGGCACTCAGCATGGAGCCTGAGCCCACACCGGAGCCGGCAGCCAGTGCCAACGGGTGCAGACCGGTGAGCGGGGCGATGCTGCCCAGCACGCTGAACCAGAGGGTGCCGATGACGGAGCCGCACAGGTAGATGGCCAGCACGCCGATGTACTCCTGGGAGCCGGTGCCGAACTTGCCCTGAATTACCGCGACGGACGGCTCACGGCTGATGGAGGAGCAGGCCCCGATGGCGCGGCGGCCAAAGCCGAACTTCACCGCCAGCGGGATGGCGATCAGGATTGGCAGCAGGTTGCCAATCTCCTGCAGGAACAGCGGCACGCCGACGCTCAGGATCATCTTCAGGTTGGGGATGATCATCCCCGCGTACTGGGTACCCAGGATCAGCAGGCTGAAGCCCACCATCTTGCCGCAGAAGCCCTCTTCTTTTTCGGTGAAGAGCTGTTTCCAGCCGGGGATGCGATCCTTGACCGGTTTGGCGGAGACAATCATGCCGATGATGACGGCAAAGAGCATCGGCAGGATCGGGATGATGGCGATGCCGATCTTGATCTCCTGTTTACCTATCAGGTACTGGGCCACAAAGATCAGCATGGCGGTTGCCAATATGCTGACCGTGACCGTCTTGAGGGGGCTGGTTTGCTGCATAGTCTTTTCTCTTGTTATTCCCATGTGTGGCCATCGTCAGGATTGTCCAGACCGATGATGGGGGCATCATAAGGAGCGAAGAGGGGCAGGAATGTGACCTTCATCAAGCTGGCCATATGGCATTTTTTCATGGGGTATGCCCTTTAACCCTCTGGATACCAAGGGTTAAAGGCCGTTAACAGAACGTCAGCATTGGCAGGACAAGATAAGCAAACAGGAGGGAAATGGTGACACCGCCCCGCAGGGCAGTGACGCGGATCAGACGGGCGTTTTGAGCCGTGCACTGCGCAGCAGCAGGGGCAGTTGGTAGAGCACCAGGGCGCCGAGCACCAGTCCGGCTCCGGCCAGTTTGGCGCCGCCGAGGGGTTCGTTGTAGAAGAGGGTGCTCAGCAGCAGGGTCCAGACCGGTTCCAGCAGCATCATCAGGGCGGCGTGGGCGGTGGTCATCTTGCTCAATGCATGGGTGAGCAGCCAGTAGCGCAATGTGGTGGCGATCAAGACGCTCGCCACAAACCAGCCCCATATGCCGTGGCTGACTCCAGCCTCGGGCCACTGTTCGGTCAGCAGGGAGAGCAGAGTGCCGAGCAGGCCGGTCATCGCCAGCTGGATGCAGGTGAGCCAGGTGGGGGCAATGGATTGGGCGAAGTGGCGATGGACTGCAAGCTGGATGCCGAGAGTGGTGGCCGCCGCCAGAAACCAGAACAGCGAGAGCGACACGCCCCAGTGGGTGCTGCTGGAGAGCAGCAGCAAACCGGCGATAGCGATGGGCAGGGTGAGCCAGTAGTGGCGGCCGGGTTTGGCCCGAAAGGCGGCCCAGGCGGCCAGCGGGGCCATCAGGGTGGCGACGCTCATGATAAAGGCGCCGCTGCCCAGTGCATCGCTCTGGCTGATGGCGGTGACCCACAGTAGCAGGCTGGCGCCGAGGAGGGTGCCGCAACCGGCAGCGCGCACCAGCTGGGCGCGAGTCGGCGGTGGCTCGCGCAACCAGGCCAAGGGGAGCAACAGCAGCGCGGCCAGCAGAAAGCGGCTGCCGATAAAGGCGGCAGGGGGCAGTTCGCGGATCGCCTCTTTCGAGAAGAGCCAGCCAGCGGCGGCCAGCAGGGTGACCAGTACCATCAGCAGCAGGGGAGTGCGGTTCATCGGGGTCGCCATGGTGAAATGGATGGGAGAGCATAAAGGAAAGGCGCCAGGTATTGCTACCTGGCGCCTTTCGCATCTGCCTTGAACCGCCGTCGCGGCTCGCGGCCAGCAATCAGTTCATGCCGTAACGCTTGAGCTTCTTGCGCAGGGTGCCACGGTTGATACCCATCATCACGGCAGCGCGAGTCTGGTTACCACGGGTGTACTGCATGATCACGTCCAGCATCGGCGCTTCGACTTCGGAGAGAACCATATCGTACAGATCAATCACTTCCTGACCGTTCAACTGGGCCAGGTAGTTACGCAGGGCCTGTTGCACAGAGTCACGCAGGGGGCGCTGGGTCGGCTCGGCAGCGTGATTGTGAGTAGTTGTTACCAATGCATCAGAAGTCAGGGTTTGTTCGAACATATTCGGTCGGCTCTTTAGTTATCTTGTTAACCTAATCCATCGAAATACGCTTCGAGTGCCTCAAGTTGCGCGTCTGCGCAATCCAGGGCATTGAAGTGCTTACGGAATTCTCGGCCCGTCTCTTCTTCATCCAGATACCAGCCCACGTGTTTACGGGCTATGCGCGCTCCCAGATATGCACCATAAAACCGGTGCAGGTTGGTTACATGCTCGTTCATCAGGGTGCGAACCTCTTCCCTCTCGGGAGGCGGCAGCTTGGTGCCCGTCTCAAGAAAATGACGGATTTCCCGGAAAATCCAGGGTCGTCCTTGCGCAGCTCGGCCGATCATCACGGCGTCGACACCGGTATAGTCGAGGACATACCGGGCTTTTTCCGGACTGTTGATGTCACCATTGGCGACAACAGGAATCGATACGGCCTGCTTAATCGCCCTGATCGTGTCGTACTCCGCTTCGCCCTTGTAGAGGCAGGCACGGGTACGACCATGCACGGCAAGGGCCGCGATACCGCAATCTTCGGCGATTCGGGCGATCTCCACGCCATTGCGGTTATCCGGATCCCATCCTGTGCGGATCTTCAAGGTGACAGGCACCTCCACTGCATCCACCACGGCCCGGCAAATTGCTTTGACCTGATCGGGGTATCGCAGCAGGGCTGAACCTGCCAGCTTCTTATTCACTTTTTTTGCCGGACATCCCATGTTGATGTCGACGATCTGTGCGCCCTGCTCCACGTTGTAGCGGGCAGCAAACGCCATCATCTCGGGGTCGGCTCCGGCAATCTGGACCGAACGCAATCCGCCTTCTGCAGAGTGATCCATCCTCATCCGGGTTTTCTGGGTATCCCAGACATCCGGGTTGGCCAGCAGCATCTCGGAAACGGCCATGCCAGCCCCCAATCGCAAACAAAGTTCACGGAATGGTCGGTCAGTTACACCGGCCATGGGAGCCACAATCAAGGGAGTTTCAAGCGTGTGGGGACCTATCTGCATTCCACGGTTACCATCGGCTTAGGGCGGCGTATATTACGCATTTTTTAGGCAGGAGAAAAGGTTAGTATTTGAGCGTCAGCCATTTTTTTCTGAAAAAAACGTCGCGCCAAGGCTTGCAAATTCTGGAGTTATTGAAAAACGGCCAGATTGCCGGAGAGTGAGCGCTGTACCATTCGGGTCGGACACCTGCATAATTGTCAGTCCACTTGCAGGCCCGCTTTGCGTTATGATAGCGGGCTTAAGTCGAGCAAATGCTCCAAACATTTATGCAACAAAAGCGGATTGGGGATCTATGACGTCAAGGTTCATTAAATCACTCTGGCCGTGTCTGATGGGGGCCGTGCTGGGGTCGGCGCAGGCGCAAACCATCAGTTTCGGTGAAGCCTGGACCCGGGTCATCCAGCAGGATGAAGGGCTGGCTGCCGAGCAGGCTGGGGTCGATCGGGCCAAGCAACTGCGCGAGGCGGCCAAGGACATGTATCTGCCCAAGGTGGATCTGGGGGCCAGCTATACCCATCTTGATCAGCCGATTGAACTTGATGCCCTCGATCTCAATCCGCTGGCCAAGCAGAAAGATCTGATCCTGGCGCTCGGCAGCCTGTTCGGGGTCGGGGCCAACGCATTTGTCACCCCCCTGACCAAACAGAATGTGGTGACCAGCTCGGTCAAGATGCTCTGGCCGTTGTTTGCCGGTGGTCGCATCGATGCGGCGCAGGATATCCGCCAGGCGCAGGTGAGCGAGGCGCAGCAGCTGCTGGTGCTCAAGCAGCAATCCACCTTCGAGAGTCTCTCCCAGACCTATTTCGGCGTGGTGTTGGCTGCTCAGGTGGTGCAGACCAAACAGGAGATCGAAGAGGGACTGGCCCACCATCTGGATCACGCCAAGAAGCTCGAAGCGCAGGGCCAGATAGCCAGGGTGGAGCGTCTCTCCGCCCAGTCGGCCTATGATCGGGCCCGCATCGATACCCAGAAGGCGCGCCGCAGCCTCGAGATCGCCGAGCTGGCCCTCGGCCGCATGCTGAAGTTGCCAAATGCCCAGCCGGGCAGCGGCCTGTTCGTCAACAAGGAGCTGCCGCGCCTCGAGGGGTTGGTGAGCCAGACCCTGGAGGTGCACCCCGGTCTCAAGCTGCTCACTGCCAAGAAGGAGCAGGCCAAGGGGCTGATCCGGGTCGAGCAGGGCAAATATGCCCCCGAGGTGTTCCTGTTCGGCAACTACAACCTCTATGAAGATGATTCGCTCGCCTCCAAGACTGCGCCGGACTGGCTGGTGGGGGTGGGTGTCAGCATGCCGCTGGTGAGCCGAGATGGCCGCTCCGAGACGGTACAGGCCGCCAAGAGTGCCGAACTGCAGGTCAATCTGCTGCAGGCCAAGACCCGCCAGGATCTGGAGCTGCTGGTAGAGAAGACCTGGCGCGAAGCGGCGCAGGGGCTGGAGGAGTATCAATCCCTCTCTTCCACCCAGGCGCTGGCCGAGGAGAACGTGCTGCTGCGGGACAAGGCCTTCGGGCAGGGGCTCTCTACGTCACTCGATGTGGTGGATGCCCAGAACCAGCTGGCGGGGGTCAAGACCCAGCGCGCGGCGGCGGCTTATCAATATGTGGTGTCGCTGGCCCGTCTGCTGGCCCTCTCCGGCCAGATGAACAGTTTCAATCAATATCAGCACGGTCAGGTGATCGAGGTGAACTCATGATCGCACTTCAGTTCGTGCCTTTTTCTATCTCTGTTTCGACCGCCAAGGGTCGCCCGTTTGTCGAGGTAAAGTGATGAGCCATCCCCCCATCAAAAAGAAGATGAGCCAGGGTAAACCGCTGTTGTTGCCGCTGGTGCTGGTGATCCTGGTGGTGTGGCTCGGCTGGCGCTTCTGGCTCGCCTATCAGCCGGAGCCGGTGCATCTGCAAGGGCAGATTGAAGCGCAGCAATATTCGGTCTCCTCCAAGGTGCCGGGGCGCATCGACGAGGTGCTGGTGAAAAAGGGCGATCAGCTGACCAAGGATCAACTGGTCTTTACCCTGGCGAGCCCCGAGATTGAAGCCAAGCTGAGCCAGGCCAAGGCCGGTGAGGCCGCTGCGGGTGCGCTGGCGCAAGAGGCGGAGAAGGGGGCCCGTGCCCAGCAGATCGCTGCCGCCAAGGATCAGTGGCAAAAAGCCAAGGCCGCCGCCCAGCTGCGTGGCAAGACCTATGAGCGGGTGGCCAGCCTGCACCGAGACGGCGTGATGCCGTTGCAAAAACGCGACGAGGCCTGGACTGCCTGGCAAGCCGCCCGCTACAGCGAAGGGATGGCGTGGCAGCAGTACCAGATGGCGCTGGAAGGGGCGCGGGAAGAGACCAAGATCGCCGCTCGCGAGAAGGCCAAGATGGCGGCCGGTTCGGTGGCTGAGGTAGAGGCCTATCTGGCCGATACCCGCATCACCAGCCCCCACAATGGTGAAGTGAGTCAGGTACTGCTGCGCAGCGGCGAGCTGGCGCCGCAAGGCTTCCCTGTCGTGACCCTGCTCGACATGAGCGATGCCTGGGCCCAGTTCCACGTTCGCGAGGATCTGCTGCCCCGCTTCCCGGTCGGTACCGAGTTCGATGCCCGCATCCCGGGCCTTGGCGATCAGATGGTGCGCTTCAAGGTGACCCATGTGGCCGTGATGGGGGATTTTGCCACTTGGCGCGCCACCGATACCCGTCAGGGTTTCGATATGAAGAGCTTCCAGGTGGAGGCTCGCCCGCTGCAACCGGTTGAGGGGCTGCGGGTTGGCATGAGTGTGCTGGTTGAACTCTGATGGGACGTGAATTTCGGCTGCTGTGGCAGGATCCGTTCAGCCGTGCCCTGATGAGCTGGGTGCCGCTGCTGCTGATGGGGATCCTCTGCTGGATCTTCTCGGCAGGATTGGCCCGCGACCTCAAGGTGGGGCTGGTGGATCTCGACCGAAGCGTGCTCTCGCGCCAGCTCGCCTTCTCGCTGGATGGCTCGGCCGGGCTCAAGGTGGCCAATCAGTTTGACTCCATCGATGCGGGCGCGCACGCCCTGCGCGGCGGCGACATCTATGCGCTGGTGGTGATCCCCAACCATTTGGAGCGGGATGCCCGCCAGGGTATCCAACCGCAGGTGACGGTGTTCAACAACGGCCAGTTCATCCTGATCGCCAAGCTGGTCAACTCGGCGCTGGCGCAGGTGGTAGGCACCCTTAACGGTCAGGTGGGCGTGCTGGAGGCGATGGCTGAGGGCAAGGCGCTGCCCGGCGCACTCGGGCAGTCGGTGCCTATCAGCAGTCAGGTCACTGCGCTCTATAACCTCAACTCCAGCTATGCCCAATTTCTGCTGAGCGCCATTCTGCCCGCGGTATGGCAGATCCTGGTGGTGCTGTTCGGCCTCAATGCGCTGGCCCGTACCGATCGGCTGGGGCTGGACTGGACCACGCGCGGTGTCTGGTTTGGTCTCTGGCGCACCCTGCTGCCCCACGTGCTGATTGGCTGGGGCTGGGGGATTGTCTGGACACTGCTGCTGTTCAAGGGCTTCTCCTACCCCATGCACGGTAGCTGGCTGGTATTGCTGGTGGGGCTGGGGCTTGCCTCGGCCGCCTGCGTCACCATGGGTGCCTTTTTCTACGGCATCATCCGGGATCCAGCCCGCGCTCTGTCGCTGGCGGGGGCTTACACTGCGCCAGGTTTTGCCTTTATGGGAGTCACCTTTCCGGTGAGTGCCATGGGGGATTTCGCCCGCTTCTGGCGCAGCCTGTTGCCGGTCTCTCACTATGTCGAGTTGCAGATTGGTCAGAGCAACTACGGTCTGCCCCTCGCATCGGCGCTGCCGCAACTGGGGGCTCTGCTGCTGTTTCTGCTTCCCCTGCTGCTGGTGGTGCGCCGTTACAAGCAGCAGGCCGAGCTGGCCCGTCAATCAGCCGCAGTGGCAGTCGCCGAAAAGGAGCCTGAGTGATGCTGGGATTTGTCGATCTGTTGCGCCTCGAGTTGCGCACCCTGCTGGCGGATCGCGCCATCATGCTGACCCTGTTTGGCGGGGTGTTCTTCTACTCCTTCCTCTACCCCCAACCCTATCTGCATCAGTTGCCGCGGGAAGAGGCGGTGGTGGTGGTCAACGAAGATGGCAGTCAGCTATCGCGCCAGCTGGAATTTATGGCCGATGCCACGCCACAGGTGAAGCTGGTCGCGCGGGCCAATTCGCTGGATGAAGCGCGGCAGCTGATGATGGCCGGGAAGGCGAGCGGGATCCTGCATATCCCCAACCACTTCTATCGGGATCTGATGCTGGGTAAGAGTGTCACCCTGAGTTATGCCGGTGATGCCTCCTACTTTCTGGTCTACGGTACCATTGCCGAGGGGCTGGCGCAGGCCGGCGGCACTCTCGCCGCGCAGGTGAAGGTGGCGCGGCTGTTGAGCCACGGCGAGGCACTGCCACAAGCGGCTATGGGCTGGAATGCGGTGGCCCTCAACGTGGTGCCGGTCTTCAACCCCACCATGGGCTACGTCAACTACGTGGTGCCGGCGGTGTTCGTGCTGATCCTCCATCAGGTGTTGCTGATGGGGGCGGGGATCCTGGGGGCAACCCAGAACCAGCGCAGCTGTCGCGGCGAGCATGGTTACTGGCAAAGCGCGCCGGTGTTGCCGCTGCTGCTGGCCAGAACCCTGGTGCTGGTGGGGTTGTTCCTGCTGCCGGTGAGCTACTTCCTCGGCTTCTGCTTCGATCACTACAATATCGCTCGTCATGCAGATCCGGTGCAGCTTTGGCTGTTCGCCCTGCCATTCCTGCTGGCCACATGTTGGTTCGGGATTGTGCTGGGTGCCCTCTTTACCCGGCGGGATCTGCCCACTCAGGTGGTGCTCATCTCCTCCCTGCCGCTGGTCTTTCTGGCGGGCTTTATCTGGCCGCTGGAGCTGATCTCGGCCCCCCTCAACTGGCTGGCTCAGTGGGTGCCCACTATCCCCGCCATCGAGGGTTTTCTGCGCCTCAACCAGATGGGGGCCGACTTTGCGCAGGTCTCCCGCTACTGGTGGCAGCTGTGGGGTCTGGCGCTGCTTTACGGTGTGCTGGCCTGCCTGTTGCTGCGTTGGCGGCAGCAGTCGTTGCCGGTTGCTCGCCCGTCAGTCGTGCAGGGTGAAACGACCGCCGGTTAAGCGGGATGGTGCAAGCGCGAGCAAGATGGCGTGTGCGGTAAAGCGAAAACGGTCAGCCCTTGGGCTGACCGTTTTGTTATGTGGTGGGGTTAAGCGGTTTTACTGCTGTTTTAGCCACGCTGGAGCGTGGGATCGCCGATGGCGTAGATCTGCCCCACCGCAGTCTCATCCGCCAGCAAACGCAGCCCTTGGGTGGCCACATCGGCGCGGCGTACCAGTCCGTGTACCTCCTTGCCCTGACTCAGCTCGGCGCGGCCGGTGGCGTCGCCATCCTGAAGGCCCGCCGGGCGCAGAATGGTCCATGCGAGGGCGCTGGTCTGCAGCCAGCTCTCCGCCAGACTCTTGAGACGCACTTCATGACCGAAGGCGGCGCGGGCCCGCTGCGGCAAATATTGCCAGCTGTCGCCACAGCCGAGGGAGGTGACCAGCAGCAGCCGTTTCAGGCCTGCTTGCTCCATGGCATCGATTACATGGCGGTTGCCCTGATAGTCCACCGGCTCGGCTTGACGGAAGCTGCCGAGGGTAGAGACGACCTGTGCATCTTGCCCTGCCCGGGCACATGCCTGCTGCACCGCAGCCGGATCCAGCGCATCCCCCTCGATCACTTCGACCCCCAGCGCATCTAGTTCTGTGGCCATCTCGGGGTTGCGTACCAGCGCAACGACCCGGTGACCCTGGCTCAGGGCGTGATGGGTAAAGGCGCGGCCCAGCCCGCGGCTGGCTCCGAAAATCAGTGTGGTTGGCATAGCTGAGCTCCCTTGGCAAAAGGGGCTAGCCTAGTGGCTTGTTCGTCTGCTGTAAATGAGAGTTGTTTCTATTTGTGAGCTGGCAGGGAGGAGAGAGTGCGAGCCGCCAGCGACTCGCACTCTTTGGGAGGGATCAGCCGCTGTAGTTGCCGATGCTGGGGCGACGGCTGGGGCCGCTCAGGTGGATATCCACCGGATTGAACGCCTTGATCGCCTCATAGCTGAAATCACCGATCGCCTGATGCAGGGTCTGTGGTGTGTGGTTGGTGATGATGATGACGCTCTTTGACAGGTTGCGACGGCGGCGCAGCAGGTGGCCGAGGAAGCTGGACTGGCTCTCCGCCATTTTGGCGCGGTTGGCCGATACCTCGTCGATGATCAGCAGATCCACCTCTTCCAGTGCGCGGCGGTACTGGTTGCGCTCATCCTGGTCGGGGATGACGTTGAAGAACAGCCGATCGACGATGGAGGCCCACTGCTGGAAGATCACCGATTTCTGGTGACGGGCGATCAGCTCATGCGCTACCGCCCCCGCCAGGGTTGACTTGCCGGTGCCGTAGTCGCCGTAGATGAGCATGCAGCCGCCACCGCTCTTCTCCCAGTGCTCGAAACCGCTGATAAAGTAACGGGCTGTTTCGATGGGATATTGCAGCGCTGGGTCACCGGCATCCATCTTGTCAAATACCCAGTCAGGGTTGAGGTCGGCCTGGGCGATCAGCTTCTGGATCCGCTCCTGACGGGCTGCCTTCTGCAGCTCGCGCACCTCGGCGTTGGCCTTGGCGTCATACTCCTTGCGCAGGGTCTCGTAGTCATACTGGCCGCCGCCGGTCTCTTGTTGCAGGCGACGAATGCGCTCCAGCAGGCCACCCACATGGCGGCTCAATTCCGGGTCGTGAATGCGGTGATCCTGCTTGGCCTTGGCGATCTTCTGGCGCTTGGCTTCGATCTCTTCCAGCTCCTGGCGCAGGGGATCTTGCGGGTCAGTCATGGAATGCTCCTTCTGCTCGATCAGGGATGGGTAGACAAGGGGTTGATTCTGCCTGCAGGCGGGGGCCGCTATCAATCATTATCCGGCTCCTGCTGCGCTGCAGGTTCTTGCGTCTGCTGTTGGGCCAGTCGCTTGGCCTCTTCAATCATCTGTTGGGCCCGTTTGCTGGGGCCCGACTCTGGCAGGGCCGGCGTCACCTGCTGGTAGCCCTGCACCTCCATCGGTTTGCGACGGGTATAGCGGCGGGTCTTGAGGGCGCGAATAAACTTGAGCATCCATTGATGCTGGGAGTCGAACACCTCGGGGCGCCCCAGCCAGTAGGCGATAAACTCCCCCAGATCTTCTTCGCTATAGCTGGCATCGATCACCCCGCACAGACGGGCAAGGGCGGGCAGCTCCTCGTCCGGTCGCCATTGCAGATGCATCTGGAAGGGGCGCTCCGGCAGCGGGCTGCGCAATTTCTGGGTCAGCAGTGGCAATTGGAACGGGCACTGATGGTAGTGCTCACTCTCGGGCTGCGCCTCGACCTGCAGCAGACCAGCCTCCATCAGTTCATCGAACAGCTCGGTGAGTTGGCGGGCATTGACCTGAAACGAAAAGCCGCAGGGATCACCCGGATCGACCACCGCCAGCGCCCGACCCAGCTCGGGATAGTTGAGCCTTGCCGCCTGATTTTCCTGCACCAGTCGGCGCAGCTGCAGGGTATAGAGACTGCGAGCCGGATGGGACAATCTGGGGTGGGCAAGGGCGCTGTATTCGGCTGGGGTCATGGTCTTCTTCACGAGCTGGAGTGGGGGGCATTATCCCTTATGGCGCCCACTTGCACAATTCGCATGGAGGTAGCGACATTGTGGGGAGAGGTTGTGCTGCTATGTGGTTGTTAATAGAGCAATCTGTCGCTCAGAACCTGACCAAGGTCTATTTTTGAGACATCGTTTCCGCGGATGCCGGACTTTTGAACTAGTCTTAATACCTAAATAACCAATTGACTAATAAGAGCTTTATCAAGATGTTAAGAGCCGGGCTACGGATCCTGATGGTGGAGGACGAAGCTGTTTTTCGCCACTCGTTAGTGAGTTACCTCGCACGGGACGGGGCAACGGTGTTTCAGGCCGAAGATGGTATTGAGGGGCTATCGGCGGCGGCTCTCTACCATCCCGATGTGGTGCTCTGCGATCTCAATATGCCCAATATGGATGGCCACGAGGTGATCGCCTGCCTCGCTGCGCGCTATCCCCATATCCCGGTGATCGTCATTTCGGCCCAGAGCACCATGGAGGCAGTCGCCAGCGCCTTGCGTGCCGGTGCGCGGGACTATCTGCTCAAGCCCCTCGAGGATTACGCGCTGGTAGAGCGCAGTATCGAACAGTGTCTCAACGGCAGCGCCAACCGGGCGCAGCAGCTGGAGCTGATGGATCACATCGACTATTTCAGTGCCCACGACAAGGCGGCCAGCCGCCTGCTGGCGGGGCTCAAGCCGCCGGGCTTGCAGGAGTGGGGCCCCTGGCAGGTCACGTTCAAGGGGCTGGGGCAGCTGTTTATTCCAGATACCTTCAAGGTGGAAGACAAGCTGCTGGTGCTGGTGATGGAGCTGCCCATCATGGGTACGGATGCGGCATTTTGTGGTGCGCTGGTGCGCTCCTTGATGAATGTCCCCTACCGCCAGTTTCAGCAGAACGAGAGCCGGTTACTGAGCCAGCCGCACCGGTTGCTCGACTACCTCAACCATCAGTTAATGGCGTCCGGGCTTCGTCACTCTTTTGCTATGGCGGCGCTGCTGTTTGATCAGCATGATGGGCTGGTGTTTGCCAATGCGGGGCTCACCTCTCCCCATTGGCTGATGCGCTCCGGGGGCCTACCCCTTGGTCTGATGCGCAGCAGCCACTACGCCCTGCACAAACGCAGCTGGCATGAACCGTTCGCCCTGCAGTTTCGCAGCGACAGCGGCGGCTCGCTGGATGTGCAGGTTCGTCATCACTGATGCCGCCTGATAAACAGGCCAAAACAAACAGGGCGCCGATGGGCGCCCTGTTTGTTGTTTACAATCCTGACCGTTTAGACGGTGGCGGAGTGCAGTTTCTTCTCTTGCGCTTGCGGCTCTTTGGCCGGGCCTTCGGCACCGTGCATCCAGTAGACCAGGCGGTTGGCCATGGTCAGCAGGATCAGGGCGCTCAGTATCGCAGCCAGGGCGATGCCACCGAAGATGGCGATCGGACCGGCTTCACCTACGAAGGAGCCGATAAAGCCCGCAGCGTAGTTGGCCAGGGCAACGAAGCCAAACCAGGCACCCATCATCAGGGAAGCCAGACGCAGCGGAGCCAGTTTGGTCACCATGGAGAGGCCAATCGGGGAGAGGCAGAGCTCGCCCAGGGTGTGGAACAGGTATGCGCCAACCAGCCAGAACATGGAGGTCTTGACGGTGTTGTCACCACCCTGCTGCAGCACGGCACCGACCATGAACAGGAAGCCGATAGCCAGGAACAGCAGACCCATGGCGAATTTCACCGGAGAGTTCGGCTCTTTCTTGCCGAGCTTGATCCAGATGGCCGCAACGACCGGTGCCAGGGTGATGATGAAGAAGGGGTTCAGGGACTGGAACCAGGCAGTCGGCACTTCGAAGCTGCCGATCATGCGGTCGGTATACTCCTGGGTGTAGAGGTTCATCAGACCACCGGCCTGCTCGAAGCCGGCCCAGAAGATGATGGTGAACAGACCCAGTACCAGAATAACCTTGATGCGATCCACTTCCTGCTTGGTCAGCGGTGCTTTCTGCTCGGTAGTACGCAGGGCTGCTGCGCGCTGGGCAGCAGTGACACGACCGATGTCACCCAGGAAACGCTGGGCCATGGTGGCCTGGATCACCAGAGAGAGCAGCATACCGATACCGGCGCCGACGAAGGCTGCTTGCCAGCCGTAGGCCGTAGCGGCAGCACCACAGATCACGCCTGCCAGCAGGGAACCCAGGTTGATACCCATGTAGAAGATGGTGAAAGCACCATCACGGCGGTGATCGCCCTCTTCATAGAGGTCACCCACCATGGTGGAGATGTTCGGTTTGAACAGGCCGTTACCCACGATCAGCAGCGCGAGGCCCGCGTAGAACATGGTGTTGACCATATCCGGGAACATGGCGTGGGGCAGTGCCAGAGTGAACTGACCTGCGGCCATCAGCACGGCACCGATCAGGATGGCGCGACGTTGACCCAGGAAGGTGTCAGCCAGCCAGCCGCCGATCAGCGGAGTGATATAAACCAGACCGGTATAGATACCGTAGAGTTTGAGGGCATCTGCCTGACTCCAGCCCAGACCGCCGTTGGCAGTCAGGTCGGTCAGATAGAGCACCAGTACGGCACGCATGCCGTAATAGGAGAATCTCTCCCACAGTTCGGTACTAAAGAGCAAAAAAAGCCCTTTAGGGTGACCTAAAAAGGTCCCTTTTGACGGGTTATTCATTGGAACTTCCACCTGTGTCTTATATTTTTTTGAGTTTTTTATGCAAGGGCGAGAAACACGCCTCAATCCTTATAGAACATGTGTGAATAAATTACAACATTATGATTTGCTGAGAATTTATTTACTCTTGATTGATTTTTTGTTGCAAAAATGAAAAAGGAGCATCATTTGATGCCCCTTAAATACGTCTATAAAAAACAGATTTATCAGCGATTACAACTGCTTGACGAACTGCTTCAGCCAGCCGATGAATTCACCATTCAGCTCGTGATGGCGCACACCATATTCCACATTGGCTTTCATGTAGCCCAGCTTGCTGCCGCAATCGTGGCTCTTGCCCTTCATGAAGTAGGCGTTGACCTGCTCCTGCTCCATCAGCATGGCGATGGCATCGGTCAGCTGGATCTCGTCACCGGCACCGGCCGGGGTCTTCTCCAGCAGCGGCCAGATATTGGAGGAGAGGACGTAACGACCCACCACCGCCAGATTGGAGGGGGCTTCGTCACGGGGCGGCTTCTCGACAATGGCCTGCATCGGCAGGGACATCCCCTCGCTCAGGGCCTCGCCCTTGATGTCGGCGATGCCGTACTTGTCCACTTCGCTCTCCGGAACCGCTTCCACCATGATCTGGCTGATCTGGTTCTCTTCGAACATGTGCACCATTTCGGCCAGGTTGTCTTTTTTCGGGTCGCTGGCCACTTCATCAATCAGTACATCCGGCAGCAGCACGGCGAAGGGGTTGTCACCGATCAGCGGGCGGGCACAGAGCACAGCGTGGCCCAGCCCTTTTGCCTCACCCTGACGGACGTGCATGATGGTGACGTCTTTCGGGCAGATCTGTTGCACCTCTTCCAGCAGTTGACGCTTGACCCGCTTCTCGAGGGTAGCTTCCAGTTCGAAACTCTTGTCGAAGTGGTTTTCGATGGAGTTTTTGCTCGAGTGGGTGACCAGTACGATCTCTTTGATACCGGCGGCGATGGCTTCGCGCACTACGTACTGGATCAGCGGTTTGTCGACCACCGGCAGCATCTCTTTCGGGATGGCCTTGGTGGCTGGCAGCATACGGGTACCCAGACCGGCTACCGGGAGCACGGCCTTGCGAACTGTCAGAGGAGTCTTTTTCATGGAAAACTATCCAGCGGGATTAAAGTGCGGCCATGATACTCCAAGAAAAATGGGGCAGCCACAGGCTACCCCATTCGTATATGCAGAGCTCGGACGTTATTTGACGATGATCATATCACGGTTGGCTTCCAGCGTGGCCGGGCCAATGCCATTGACATCTGCCAGCTGATCGACCGAGGTGAACTTTCCCTGTTTTTCCCGATAGTCGACGATGGCTTGTGCCTTCTTGTCGCCAATCCCTTTCAGGCTGGTGAGTTCGGCAAGGGTGGCCGTATTGATGTTCAGCTTGCCGGTCTCCTTGGCGACCTCGGCTGTGGTTGTTTGCTTGGGCGTTGCCTTATCTGCGGCAAGCACAGGTTGGCTGAACAGGGGCAAGCAGGCCAGCAACATGACTGCAGAGAGCTTCTTCATCAGCATTTCCATTCCTCCATGATGTGGATATTGCCGAGTGGCACATTGATGAATAGCGTATCGAACGGGTCTTTTTCACTGCTATTTCTAACAGGTCAAATCCTCATGCCGATGGCGAAATATTTGCTATAAGCGCTTCGCTATGAATGCCCTCATATATCCAAGCGTATGATATTGAATCTATTTTAGATGCATCTTTAAGGTGGCGGGCACGCTTTCCCGCAGCGCTACGCTCGAGACATTTCTGGCACATCACATGGCATTGTTCTGTGCAACACTGCGCTGATGGCATGTTTCACTGGTCTTCAAAAGAGAACCAATAAAAAAGGCTGCTCACCTGGGGTGAGCAGCCTTTGTGATCGGTTTTTTCAGACAGGCACTGATTAGGCTTGTTCGTCAGCCTGTGCAGCCTGAATACCGGTCAGGGCGATGGTGTAGACGATGTCGTCAACCAGGGCGCCACGGGAGAGGTCGTTGACCGGCTTGCGCATGCCTTGCAGCATCGGGCCGATGGAGACCAGGTCAGCAGAACGCTGCACCGCTTTGTAAGTGGTGTTACCTGTGTTCAGGTCAGGGAAGACGAACACGGTAGCTTTACCGGCAACCGGTGAGTTCGGTGCCTTGGACTTGGCCACGTTCTCCATGATGGCCGCATCGTACTGCAGCGGGCCGTCGATGATGAGGTCGGGGCGCTTGGCCTTGGCCAGCTCGGTCGCTTCACGCACTTTCTCTACATCTGCACCGGCGCCAGAGGTACCGGTAGAGTAGGAGATCATGGCTACGCGCGGCTCGATGCCGAACGCGGCAGCGGAGTCGGCGGACTGGATGGCGATTTCGGCCAGCTGCTCGGCAGTCGGATCCGGGTTGATCGCGCAGTCACCGTAGACCAGCACCTGGTCAGGCAGCAGCATGAAGAAGATGGAGGAGATCAGGGAAGAGCCCGGAGCTGTCTTGATGATCTGCATCGGCGGACGGATGGTGTTGGCAGTGGTGTGCACCGCGCCGGATACCAGGCCGTCAACTTCATTGCGCTCCAGCATCATGGTACCCAGTACCACGTTGTCTTCCAGCTGTTCGCGGGCAACCACTTCGGTCATGCCCTTGTTCTTGCGCAGCTCGACCAGACGCGGCACATAGCGCTCGCGCACAACGGCCGGATCGATGATTTCGACGCGATCGGTCAGTACCACACCCTGCTGTTCGGCAACGCGACGGATCTCTTCCGGATTACCCAGCAGTACCGGACGGGCAATGCCACGCTCGGCACAGATGGCGGCAGCCTTGATGGTGCGCGGCTCGTCGCCTTCCGGCAGCACGACACGCTTGTTGGCCTGACGGGCCAGCTCGGTCAGCTGATAACGGAATGCCGGCGGGCTCAGACGACGGGAACGGGTAGAGCTGACTGTCAGCGACTCGATCCAGTGCTTGTCGATGTGGCCAGCCACATAGTCCTGCACCAGCTCGATACGCTCGCGGTCATCTTCCGGAATATCGACGTTGAAGTTCTGCAGGCTGACGGCGGTCTGCCAGGTGTTGGTACCGGTCATCATGATCGGCAGGCCGGTGGCCATGGCCTGTTGGCACAGCGCCATGACCTGCGGCTCCGGATGGTAGTTACCGGTCAGCAGCAGGGCGCCCAGCTTGACGCCGTTCATGGCAGAGAGGCAGGCGGAGACAATGACGTCAGAGCGGTCGCCGGAGGTCACCAGCAGGCTGCCCGGACGGAAGTGCTCGACCATGTTGTGGATGGAACGGGCACAGAAGGTCACGGTCTGCAGACGGCGGCTGTCCAGCTCACCCTTGTGCAGGATCTTGGCAGCCAGATGCTTGGCGAGATCCTTGGCGCGTGGGGCGATCAGCTGGGTGTTCCAGGGGATGCAACCCAGGATGCGCAGCGGGCTCTTGCCGAATACTTGCAGCACTTCCAGGTTGTGGGCGGCGTCGGAAGCGTGGTGATGGGCTTCGAACATCTCGGTCAGGTCAGGGCGGGTTACGCCATGCTCGTCAACCGGCGCGCCAACCTTGTTGATCACGCAGCCAACGATACGGGGATTGTTGACACCACCGAAGTTGGAGCAGGCCAGTTCGATGCGCTCTTTCAGCTTCTGGCTGGAGTCATGGCCCGGGTGGGTCACGAATACCATGTCGGCATCCAGCGCCTTGGCAACGTCATAGTTCAGCTTGTTGGCAAAGGGCTGCTTGTCGGTCGGCACCATACCTTCGACAACCAGCACTTCGGCACCGCTGGATTTCACGTGCTCTTCGAAGCGGGCAACGATCTCTTCCAGCAGGATATCGGTGTTGCTGGAGCTGATCATGTTCTCGGCGTAGGAGAGGGTGAACGGCTCGGGCGGGTTGATGTTGGCAGCAGCGCGGATAACGGCGGTTGAGCGCTCGGCACCGGTTTCACCCGGACGCGGCTGGGCAACCGGTTTGAAGAAGCTGACATTGACACCGTGACGCTCCATGGCGCGAACAACGCCCAGACTCACGGAAGTTACGCCGACACCAGTGCCGACCGGGATAAGCATAATAGTGCGTGCCACTTTATACCCCTTGTTCATTTTTTGGGATCAGGAAAAGGCCGCCCTGTGGGCGGCCTCGAGTTACTGCGTCAATTAAGCGCCGACCAGTTCCAGCGCGTCGTGGGCGATAACCCACTCTTCGTTGGTCGGGATAACCAGGGCCTTGGTAGAACCAGCCTTGGTGATCTCGCCACCCTTGCCGAAACGAGCCTTCAGGTTGGCGTCGTGATCAACGTCAAAGCCCAGCAGACCCAGCTTGTTCAGGGTGATTTCACGGATCGGGGCAGAGTTTTCACCGATACCACCGGTGAAAACAACGGCGTCCAGACGACCGTCCATGGCGGCAGCGTAGGCGCCGATGTACTTGGCCAGGCGATAGCAGTAAACGTCCATAGCACGCTTGGCTTCTTCTTTGCTGTCGTAGTTGTCTTCAACGAAACGGCAGTCGGAGGTCACTTCGGTCAGACCCTGCAGGCCGGACTCTTTGGTCAGCATGGTGTTGATATCGGCCACGCTCATGCCCAGCTTGTCGTGCAGGAAGAAGATGATAGCCGGGTCCAGATCGCCGGAGCGGGTACCCATCACCAGACCTTCCAGCGGGGTCAGACCCATGGAGGTATCAACGGATTTGCCGTTCTTGATGGCGCAGACGGAACCGCCGTTGCCCAGGTGGCAGTTGATGATGTTCAGCTCTTCAACCGGCTTGTTCAGCTGCTTGGCAGCTTCCAGGCTGATGTAGTAGTGGCTGGTACCGTGAGCGCCGTAGCGACGGATGCCGTTCTCTTTGTAGAGTTTGTACGGCAGGGCGTACAGGAAGGCTTCTTCCGGCATGGTCTGGTGGAACGCGGTATCGAATACGGCCACGTTCTTGTCAGCCAGCGCCGGGAATACGCGGCGAGCTTCACGGATACCGATCAGGTGAGCCGGGTTGTGCAGCGGTGCGTACGGAACAGCAGCTTCGATGCCGGCGATCACGTCTTCGCAGATGACAACGGAAGAGGTGAAGCGCTCGCCACCGTGAACAACACGGTGACCGATGGCGATCAGGTTCTTGGACAGTTCCGGATTGAGCGGCAGGATCTTGTTGACGATGAAGTCCAGCGCTTCCTGGTGAGCGGCACCCGCGCCCAGATCGGCACTGCCTTTCTCGCCATTCAGTTTCCACTTGATGCGGGCGTCGTCGAGGTTGAAGCACTCGGCCAGGCCGGACAGCAGGTCATCACCGGTGGTTGCGTCAATGACGGCAAACTTCAGGGAAGAGCTGCCACAGTTAAGAACAAGAACCAGCTTACTCATGAATAAATCCTATCGCAGATTGGGTTGTGTAGGCGGATGCGTTGGACGCGGTGCGGCCAAAAACTTTCAACTTATCCTTATGAGGGTTGGCAATCTGTTGCTTGCCCCTTGTATAGTGATACAAGACCCGAAATCCAGACGTCCCTGACAGGTCAATAGCAAGAAGCTTTTGACGCAAAAATGGGCGCACAAAGGATAACCCGATTGTTGAAAAATAACAAAGTCATCCTCAACCTTTGTTACTTTGCATCAAATTTTGTCGAGGTTTTGCCGTTAGTACGTTCAAAAAGCGCTCGGAGGTAGTATGAGCATGAACATTTTTGGAACTAAGTTACAGCAAGGCCGCCATTATATGACGCTTTGGCCGCGCCGTCCCGAGCTCAATTCGATGTTTCCTGAAAATCGGGTGATCAAGGCGACCGAGTTCGCCCTCAAGGTGATCCCCGCGCTGGCGGTGCTGAGCTTGATGCTGCAGTTCCAGTTTGGCGAGCTGCACTACTGGCCCTCCGTTATCACCTCCGTGCTGTTTCTGCTCAGTTTGCCGCTGCAGGGCTACTACTGGCTCGGCCAGCGTGCCGATACCCGATTGCCCCCGTCGCTGGCGAGCTGGTATCGGGAGATCAACGGCAAGATGAACGAGCAGGGTGGCCGCCGCCAGCTGGTTTCCCAGCCGCGCTATGAAGAGCTGGCCGATACCCTCAAGGCCGCCTTCCAGCAGCTCGATAAATCCTTTCTCTACGAATAACCCGTTTCAGATGCAAAAAGGCGCCAGTGGCGCCTTTTTTTGTTGCGGTTGTGCCGTCCTGAATATGGTTTACACCTTTCCCCCCCAATAAATGGAGAACCCGATGGGACAAGGTGTGAAACGGACACAGCGCGATTAC
>NZ_JBSTYQ010000027.1:0-37644 GCF_054052385.1 Aeromonas sp. 25-AL00135
GGACGGCCCTCTCTTCTGGGCCCACAAAAGGCCGGGGCCCTACTTTGGGCGGCCGGGGGCCTTGGCACTAATCAGCAGGAGAGAGGCCAGCAAAATACGGCTGGACTGGCGCACGTTTGTATCCCTGACAATTCGTTATTGTTGGATCTGTCTGTCTTGCAACAGGCGCTGCTGCAACTGGTGGTCACGCAGGAAGGCATTGATCCGCTCCCGCTGCTCCTGCATCTGCTGTTCGGTCAGCCCTTGCTGACGGGCACGGGCGCCATCCTGTTGCGGATAGTGAACACTCACAGGTGCAGCACTGCCACCGATTGGAATGGTATTGAGCACCGGATTGGCCGGAACGCCATCCTGTCCCTGATACTGCTGCACCCCGAAGATAACGGCAGCGGCCACAGATGCCGCAATGGCATATTGACCCAGTTGCTGACCGACACGGCGGAACAACGGAACCACATTGGCATCTGTCTTGACCGGCGCAACGGCAGGTTGCAGCACGGGAGCCGTCTCGACCGGCTTGGGTGCCAGTATGGTGGGCTCATCCTCCAGCGCAGCCATGATGCTGTCACTGAGATCCAATTGCAGATTGACCGGCAGGTCACCCCGCATGGCATCGCCGATCAGGTGGTAACGACCCCAGGTATCTTGCAAGTCGGAGTCCATCTCCAGCTCGTTCAGTACCTCTGCGTCACTCAGGTCACCATCCATCAGGGCAGAGATTTGCTCTTTATTTGCCATAAGTTAACCCGTCTTTCCCCAGTTAATTCTCGATCAGAGGTTGCAGCTTTTTATCGATTGCTTCCCTCGCCCGGAAGATACGGGATCTGACCGTACCCACTGGGCAATCCATGATTTCGGCAATCTCTTCGTAGCTCAGCCCTTCCAGTTCGCGAAGGGTGATAGCTGTCCTCAGGTCTTCCGGCAATGCCTCAATGGCTGAAAACACGGTGCGTTTGATCTCGTCAGTCAGCGCCAGGTTTTCGGGGGTTGAGACCTCTTGCAAGGCTTCACCACCACCATAAGACTCCGCTTCGTCAGCCTCCACATCACTGCTAGGCGGCCTGCGCCCCTGGGAGGTGAGATAATTCTTCGCCGTGTTGACGGCAATTCGGTACAACCAGGTATAAAAAGCACTTTCGCCACGGAATGTCGGCAATGCACGGTAGGCTTTTATAAAGGCCTCTTGCGCCACATCGGGCACATCACCGGGATTGTTGACATACCTGGCAACCAGGTTGACCACCTTATGCTGGTATTTTTTTACCAACAGGTTGAAAGCTGCTTTATCGCCGCGCTGGACCCGTTCAACCAGCTGTTCGTCCAGTAGATTCTGGTCGCTCATCAGAGCCGTAAAACCCCCATCAGGTTATCGTTTTTCTTTTCCGGCCCTTCCTAAGCGCACAAGTTCAGACAGGGAGAATCAGAGAAAGTTCGCTTCAATTGAAAAAAATGTGATGCAGGCTGCATCCTCGCCCTCGCTTGGGCTACCATGGTGCCAGTTCTTAATCCAGGCCAATGATACTTATGAAAGCAAGTGTTGAATACCTTTGCGATGTACTGATCATTGGCAGCGGTGCCGCTGGTTTGTCCCTCGCGTTGCGATTGGCAGACCACGCCAAAGTCCTGGTTCTGAGCAAGGGGCCCATCAGTGAAGGGGCCACTTTCTATGCGCAAGGAGGCATCGCTGCCGTTTTCGACGAAACCGACAGCATCGAATCCCACGTGAGCGACACGCTCAACGCGGGCGCCGGGTTGTGTGACCCGGCAGTGGTGGAGTTCACCGCTCGCCACGCCCGCGAGTCCATCCAGTGGCTCATTCAGCAAGGGGTCCCCTTCGATCAGGAGGAGAACGCCGACGGCGAGTCTCAGTACCACCTCACCCGGGAAGGGGGCCACAGCCATCGCCGCATCTTCCACGCGGCGGATGCCACCGGCAAGGCGGTGCAGCTCACCCTGATCGATCAGGTGCGCGCCCACCCCAATATCCAGTTGATGGAGCGCTTCAACGCGGTCGACCTCATCACCACCCGCAAGCTCAACCTGCCGGGCAACAAGGTGCTTGGCGCCTACGTCTGGAACCGCAACGCCGAGCAGGTCGAGGTGATCCGCGCCCGTTTCGTGGCGCTGGCGACCGGAGGTGCCTCCAAGGTCTACCAGTACACCTCCAACCCTGATGTGAGTTCTGGCGATGGCATCGCCATGGCATGGCGGGCCGGCTGCCGGGTGGCGAACCTGGAGTTCAACCAGTTCCACCCCACCAGTCTGTTCCACCCCGATGACCCCAACTTCCTGCTGACCGAAGCGCTGCGTGGTGAGGGGGCCTATCTGCGCCGCCCGGACGGCAGCCGCTTTATGCCGGAGTTTGATGAGCGGGCCGAACTGGCACCCCGCGATATCGTCGCCCGCGCCATCGACCACGAGATGAAGCGACTCGGGGCGGATTGCATGTATCTGGACATCAGCCACAAACCGGCCGACTTCATCATCAAGCACTTTCCGACCATTTATGAGCGCTGCCTCGCGGTCGGCATCGACATCACCAAGGAGCCGATGCCCATCGTGCCGGCCGCCCACTACACCTGTGGCGGCGTGATGATCGATAACAACGGCCAGACCGATATCCCCGGCCTCTACGCCATCGGTGAAGTGACCTACACCGGTCTGCATGGCGCCAACCGCATGGCCTCCAACTCCCTGCTGGAATGCGTGGTCTATGCCCATCAGGCGGGTGCCGACATTCTGGCCAAGCTGCCGATGAGTGTGGAGCCGCCGCGCCTGCCGGTGTGGGACGAGAGCAAGGTGGAAGATTCCGACGAACTGGTGGTGATCCAGCACAACTGGCACGAGCTGCGGTTGATGATGTGGGACTACGTGGGGATAGTGCGTACCAACAAACGCCTCGCCCGCGCCAAACGCCGCATCGACCTGCTCAAGCAGGAGGTGCAGGAGTACTACGCCAACTTCCGTGTCTCCAACAACCTGCTGGAGCTGCGCAACCTGCTGCAGGTGGCCGAGCTTATCGTCAACTGCGCCCTGCAGCGCAAGGAGTCTCGCGGCTTGCACTACAACCTGGATTATCCGGATATGCTGCCGGACTCCAAACCGACTGTGCTGACCCCGGAGCGGGATTAATCCCCCTTCCCGTAAAGCGTTGCAGCAATCAGTGACCCCGCCATGGCGGGGTCACTTGTTTTCAACCGCTTTTCAGCCACAAAAAGAGTACCGTAATCAGCCACATGGCAGCGGCTTATCGCAATAACTCAGCGCCTGGTTATCAGGGAAGCAGGCGTCAACGTCGGGACGGCAGAAAGTGGATGGCTCGCGCCAGCAGGCGGTAATGTTCGGGGGGAAGGGCGTCGGAGAAGAGCCACAGTTGCCGTGGCGACGCCGATTCAGAGCCTTCCGGCTCGGGACAAAGCGCTAGCCTGAGCACGCCGGGCAGAATACGGCTTTTCTTGCCGAGCTGATAGCGGCGACCTTGCCACTGTAGCCACTGGCCATCCCAGACAAGCTCGAACGGGAGCTCGACGAGGGAGCGCCAGCTCAACCAGAGCGCCGCCAGCCAGACGGGCAGCAACAGCGCCCACTGCCAACCGGCAATCAGGCCAGCCACCGGCCAGAGCAGCAACAAAAAGAGGGCCACCAGCAAACATTGCTGATGGCGGGAGGGGTGAACCGTCATGATCACCCGCTCCACGGTATTACCCCTGGCGGTCGTGGCGCGCCTGATTGCGCTCCAGGATCATCGGGATCATGGCGGCAAATGCGGGATCGGCAGGGACACCATGACCCATGCACCATTTGAACAGATCCGGATCGTCGCTCGCCAGCAGGCGGATAAAGGTCTGCTGATCGGCTTCGCTCAGGGAGTCGAACTCGTGTTCGAAAAAGGGCATAAAGATCACATCCAGCTCGAGCATACCGCGACGGCAGGCCCACTTCAGGCGGGATTTTTCAACTGGGCTCAACATGGCACTCTCCTTACAAAGACCGGGGGATGGTACCAGCTGGATTTTCCGGCTGACAAACATTAGTTACGTCTTTACCATGCAGCTCACATACTTTCTCTCTGGAATACCATCGTGAGCCTGCAACCACCTGTTTTTCCTGCCGAGCCGACCCGCTTCTCCCTGACCAAGCTGGCCATCACCCGTATCAGCGGCCAGGATCGCGTCAAATATCTGCAAGGTCAGGTCACCTGTGATGTCAACGCCCTGCAACCGGGGCAACAGACCCCGGGTGGCCACTGTGATCCCAAGGGCAAGCTGTGGAGCAATTTCCGCCTACTCTGCCTCGACGACAGCCTGCTGCTGCTGACCAGCCCTTCAGTGTTGGAACGTCAGCTGCCGGAGCTGAAGAAATTTGCCGTCTTCTCCAAGGTCGAGATCGCCGCCGATGAGCGTCACGCCACCGGGATCGCCGGTACGGGCAGCGATGGCTGGATCACTGCCCAGTTCGGCCTTGAGCAGAGCGGTCTGATCGACGGCGGCATGGCGGTGAAGATTGAACAGGATCGCTGGCTGCTGGTGAGCAATCAACAAGCCGACGCCCTGCCGCAAGGGGACGAGTCACTCTGGTGGGGGCTCGAGATCAAGGCGGGCCTGCCGCACATGGAAGCGGTGCATCAGGGGGAGTTCATCCCGCAGATGCTCAACCTGCAGGCACTGGACGGCATCAGCTTCAACAAGGGCTGCTACATGGGGCAGGAGACGGTGGCCCGCGCCAAGTATCGCGGCGCCAACAACCGCGCCCTGTTCCTGCTGGCGGGCACTGCCGGCGAGCCGGTCAATGCGGGTGATACCCTGGAGATCCAGCTCGGTGACAACTGGCGTCGCAGCGGCATGGTGCTCAACGCCTGGCAACAGGCCGGGCAGGTGTGGCTCACCGCCGTACTGCCGAAAGATACCGAGGCTGACGCCCAATTCCGCCTCAAGCAGGACGAAGGCTCCCGCCTCACCCTGCAACCCCTGCCTTACGCCCTGACCGAGTAAGGTCGGCTAGCGAGGCACCCGCGCCAGCAGTGCCTCCTTCAGCCAGCGCCCCGCCTGCCCCAGCGGGCGGGCGCGATGCCACTGCAGTTCCAGCGCCAGCGCGTGGCTGGCGATAAAGTCCGGCTCCAGCACCACCACTTCGCCGCGAGCCAGCGGCTGATGCAGCAGAAATTCCGGGATGGCGGACCAGCCAAGGCCCCGCTTGACCAGCTCCAGCACCCCGAGATCCCCCTCGACCCACCACACCTGAGCCGAGATGCGAAAACGCTGGCGCTCGTTCCCTTCCCGTCGGCCGGTCACCATCAGCTGACGTGCCCCCTGCAGATCGACCTCCCGCAGCGGCTGCTTGCGGGCCAGCGGATGATCCGGTGACACCACCAGCGGCATGGTCACCTCCCCCAGCGAATGGGCGACAATCTCCCGCTGGGGATGCACCTTCTGATAGCTGATGCCGAGCTGGGCCCGGCCGGTCACCAGCATCTCGGTCACATCTTCCATCAGCGGGAAGAGCAGCTCCAGCTCCACGGTCGGGTAACGAGTGGCGAATTCCTCCAGCAGGGTGCCGAGCCAGGGGAGGTGGGAGTCATCATCGATGGCCAGAGTGAGCCGCGTCTCCACCCCGGCCGCCAGCTCCCCGGCAATGGATTGCAATCGTTCACTCTGCGCCAGCAGGATCCCCGCCTCCTGCACCATGCGGGCCCCCGCCTCCGTCAGCTGCGGATAGCGGCCGCTGCGGTCAAACAGGGTGAGCGCCAGATCGATCTCCAGATTGGCGATGGCGCTGCTCACCACCGACTGCGCCTTGCCCAGCTTGCGGGCGGCAGCGGAAAACGAGCCGGTTTCGGCGGCCGCCAGCAAGATCCTCAGTTGTTCCAGTGATGGCGTCATCTTATGGCCCTCCGGCAAGCTCTCTCATCCATCTATTTTAGCGATGGATACCAACATGAATCTATCGCTAAAGATCTATAGATTAACCAGCAATCCGTGAATAAATCTGATTGAGAGAGTGACTTATGCGTACCCGTAACGATCGCCTGCGCCATGCCATTGGCTTTGAATTCATTGGCCTGCTGATGGCCGCCCCACTGGCCAGTTGGGTTACCGGGGTCGGGCTCAACCATATGGGCCCGCTGGCACTGTTCTTCTCGGTGCTGGCCACGGTCTGGAACTACATCTACAACATCGGGGTCGACAAGCTGCTGCTCAAATATCAGGGCCATACCCACAAAACCCTGTGGCAACGGGTTCTGCATACCTTCGGCTTTGAGGGCGGTCTGCTGATCGTCGCGCTGCCGGTCATGTCCTGGTGGCTGAGCGTCAGCCTGCTGGAGGCGCTGGTGCTGGATCTGGGCTTCGTCGTCTTCTATCTGATCTATGCCTTCGTCTACAACTGGGGCTATGACAAGGTGTTCCCCATCCCCCGCGAAGTGCCGCACGGCATGCCCCAAGAGGCGCGCTAAGGCACGAATCAGTTGGATTGAAACCGAGAAGTGAAGGTCAACAAGGGAAGGCAACAGATGAAACGACACGGCCCCACCATGGCAGACATGATGGGGCCGCAACAGGGATCAGCGCTGGCAGGCCGGCTGATTCAGAGGTAAGGATTCAGGCCTGCCCGTCGCTCAAGCCTGTGCCTTGAGCTCTTCGCCGCTCTCGTCGGCAGCGGCAGCCTCTTCAGGCTGAGCCTGAGCGGCCTGCAGCGCTTCCAGCTCGCTCTGATAATCGCTCAGGATCTGCTGGGCAACCGCCATATCTCCCTTGTGTTTGCGCTCGAACAGATGGTGCTGCACCACGCCGTTGAGATACTCCACTGTAATGGGCTGCTCCAGGGTGGCCATCAGCTCCTCTTTCTCCAGCTCGGCATTGATTTCATCGGCGGTCGTGCGCAGCAGCCCGGCCAATTGAACCAACATGCGGCGCTCACCTTCGCGCAGCAGGCTCAACATGCGGTTTCTCTGCTGCTCATTCTGTTGGGTCATACATTTCCTTACGTCAATTGGGAACAAGCCCGCTCATTCTGCCCTGTCCCCATGACAGCGTCTATCTCATGCCCCCCACAAATTTTTGGCGCTGGCTCACAAATGGCTACAGATGCTATTTGAAGTTGCTCTGGGGTATAGTAGCCGCTGATTTTCAGGCGCTTTTTTCACCCTCATCCGCAAACAGGGATGAGACGGCAAGGGCGCCTGCCCGGTTTACCCCAACGAGGTGAAGATCCGCTTTATGACCGACGCCATTGTGGTGCTCTGCACCTGCCCAGATCAAACCAGTGCCGACCTTCTCTGCGAACAGCTGCTGAACCAGCGGCTGGCCGCCTGCATCAATCAACTGCCGGGCGTCACCTCCGTCTATCGTTGGCAAGGCAAGGTGGAGCGCACCACCGAGATCCAGCTCATCATCAAATCCCGCCAGCCACTCTTTGCCAAGCTGCAGGCATGTATTCAAGCCAATCACCCCTATGAGGTGCCCGAGCTGCTGGCCCTGCCGGTAAGTGCCGGAATACCTGCCTATCTCGACTGGCTCAATGGGGAGACCTCATGACGCTCACCCGCTTGCTCTCCCCCCTGTTGCTGCTCTGTGCCCTGCTGATGGCAACGGTGGGCAGCTCCCCTGCCCGCGCCAGCGGCGCCGATCTGCTCAGCTCGCTGGGCATTGAGGCCAATGCCAAACCCAAATTTTTGCAGGTCGATAAGGCCTTTCAGATCGAGAGCGAACAGCGTGGCGATCAGCTGCTGCTGACCCTCCATATCGCCGACGATTACTACCTCTATCGCCACAGCCTGCGCTTCAAGGGGAACAACCTCACCTTCAGCGAGCCGACCCTGCCGGAAGGCACAGAGCACGAGGATGACTTCTTCGGCAAGACCCGGGTCTACTATCAGCAGGTGAGCATCGCGGTGCCGCTAAAGGAGGTGGGGGAAAATGCCACCCTGCGGGTGCGCTATCAGGGCTGTACCGACGGCCTCTGCTATCCACCGACCGACAAACTGATCGATGTGGCTCCGCTGGTCACGGCAACCACCGCATCCGCTGCTGAAACGGCACAAAGCGTCGCACCGGTTAGCCAGCAGGATCAGCTGGCCTCCGCCCTCGGCCATCAGGGGTTCTGGCTCAGCATCGTCGCCTTCTTCGCGCTGGGGCTGGGGCTCGCCTTCACCCCCTGCGTCTTCCCCATGTACCCAATCCTGACCGGCATCATCGCCGGTGCTGGCCATCGCCTCTCCACAGGTCGCGCCTTCCTGCTCTCCTTTGTCTATGTGCAGGGGATGGCGGTCACCTACACCTTGCTTGGGCTGGTAGTGGCCTCGGCAGGGCTGAAATTCCAGGCTGCGCTGCAACACCCCTATGTGCTGATCGCCCTCTCGGTGATGTTCGTGCTGCTGGCCCTCTCCATGTTCGGCCTATATACACTGCAACTGCCGAGCAGTTTGCAAACCCGTCTCTCCGGTCTCTCCAACCGCCAGCAGGGCGGCTCGGTAGTCGGGGTCGCCATCATGGGGATGGTCTCCGGGCTGGTCTGCTCCCCCTGCACCACGGCGCCGCTCTCGGGGGCGCTGATCTACGTGGCCCAGAGCGGCGATCTCTGGCTCGGCGGGGCGGCGCTCTATGCGCTGTCACTGGGGATGGGGCTACCGCTGCTGCTGCTCGGCACCTCGGGTGGCAAGCTGCTGCCCAAAGCGGGCGCCTGGATGGATGTGATCAAGCAGCTGTTTGGTTTTGCCCTGCTGGCGGTGCCCATCCTGCTGCTGTCACGGCTCTGGAGCGATCAAGTTACTACCCTCGCCTGGCTTGGCTGGGGGCTGCTGCTGTGCGGTTATCTCTATCACCACAACCAGCACCAGCCCCACTCGGTGGCCAAGAGCGTGCGCGGCTTCGTGCTGTTGCTGGCGATGATCAGCGCCGTGGTAGTGGGCAAGGATCTGCTGCAACCGCCCCCCCCTGCTGCCATCACGGCGGATGCCAGTCAAACGGCACCGCAGTTTATCCGCATCAAGACGCTGGATGATCTCAAGGTGCAGCTGGCAGCCGCCCGCGGCAAACCGGTGCTGCTCGACCTCTACGCCGACTGGTGCGTCGCCTGCAAGGAGTTCGAACACAAGACCTTCAGCGACCCCGCGGTGAGGGAGCGCTTCGGCCAGATGGTGCTGCTGCAGGCGGATGTTACCGCCAACGACGATGCCGATATCGAGCTGCTCAACGGCCTCAATGTGCTGGGGCTGCCGACCCTCATCTTCTTCGACCGCGAGGGCAAGGAGCTGACAGGCCTGCGGATCACCGGTTTTATGGGGCCTGCCGAGTTTCTGGGCAAACTTGATCAGCTACGCTGACCAACGGCCCCCCTGTCGACAGGCAGGGGCCGCCTCATACGTTACGCACTGATTTTTCTGGCAATCCCTTGTATATGACCGGCAGCATGGCAGAATTTGCCCTTCGATTGTCTCGCCCGTCCGGAGTTTTGATGAAAAAGTGGTTCATCCCCCTGCTAGCCCTCTGGCTTTATGGCTGCAGTGCAGGGCCCGGTGAAGAGGATATCCGGAGCCAAGTTACCGCCAAGCTGCTGGCCGAGACAGACGCCAACCTGTTCGATATCAGCGACTTCACCATCCTCGGCAAGGAGGAGCGGATGGAGGGGGTCTATCTGGTCAAGGTGAGTTACCAGCTCCACTTCAGGCAGGGGCTCGATCAGTTGCAGGTATTGCACGACGAGGATCTGGTCTACGACCGGGTTGGCCCCTTCCAGCAGGAGATGGGTCTGATGGAGCTCGAGCGTAAATATGGCGAGTTCGAGGCGGGCCAGGTGCTGCCGCAAGAGGCAGAGGTGTGGATGATGAAGAGCGAACAGGGCTGGCGGCTGGCGGAACCAGCGCAATAAAAGGCAACAAGCCCCTCATGTCTCTGCAACGGCGGGGCTGCCGTTGCCAACCAGCTCAAACCTGGGTATCGACCCGATACCCTTTTCGCTCGGCAGGTTCGTTCGGCAGCTTGCTGGCCAACCCTGACAGTACCTCCTTGAGGGTGACCCCGCTCTCTGCCGCACCGCTGCTCTCCAGCAGCTTGGTCAGCTGGCTCTGCAAGGGGTTCACCGCTTCGATCTCGGCTCCTGGTTCGCTCTCTTTTCCCTGCCCGCCCTGTTGATCCAGCGTCTCCAGCAGGCGCTCCAGATCCCGCTTGAGCGGATTTTCGCTGCTGTCGGCGATGGCGAGTTTGCGCTGTTCCTGCTCTTGCCGCTGTTGTTGCTGCAATGCCAACTGTTGCTCCTGCTGCTGTTGCAGGGAGCCCATCATGGTGTTGATGAACGCTTCCAGCGAATCCCTGATTGAAACAGTGCCACCGCCGCTGCTCTCCCCTTGCGGTGACAGCCCCAGCTCATCCAGCACTGCGCCAAGGTCGCGCACCAGGCTGTCACTGCCCGTTGATGGTGAAGTTGCAGCCCGCTCCTGTGCCTGCACAGCGCGAGAACCCTGCCGTTGCGACAGCGGGCTGAGCCCGCCTGACGCGACTACATTTATCTCCATCTTGGCCCTCCTCTCCCCGCCCTTTGGCCCTTTTTCGGCAACAATTCCGGCAATCTGACAAACTCTTGCCCCTTGGCAGATAACCGCACTCACACCTAAAAGATAGCGCCAACCGGACGAGATTGGCGCGAATGCATCTTTTGGTCTATCAGGCGGAACGATAGTGCTAACCCGCTATAAACAAGGGGTTGGCAAAAAGGGGCCACGTTCAGCCATCACTGCGCAGACTGACAATGGGGGTCAGAAGATATCCTTCATCCGGTGCCACAGCATACCCAGTGCCAACAGCGGGGAGCGCAGCGCCGGGCCGCCGGGGAAGGTGATATGGGGCACGCTGGCAAAGAGATCGAAACCCCGGCTTTCGCCGCGGATCGCCTCGGCTACCAGCTTGCCCGCCATATGGGTGGCGTTGAGACCGTGACCCGAATAGGCCTGGGCGTAGAGCACATTGGGATGCTCCTTGATACGGCCAATCTGCGGCAGCCGGTTGGCGCCGATCCCGATCATCCCGCCCCACTGAAACTCGATGGCAGTGCCAGCCAGCTCGGGGAAAACTCGCAGCATCTTGGGCAACATAAAGGCCTTGATATCCTTCGGGTCTCGCCCCGAATAGTTGCAGGCCCCGCCAAACAGCAGACGACCATCGGCGGAGAGGCGGTAGTAGTCGAGCGCCACGTTCTGATCGCAGACCGCCATGTTTTGCGGCAGCAAGCGCTGGCGCAAGCGGCGATCCAGCACCTCGGTGGCGAGGATGTAGGAGCCGGCCGGCAGCACCCGCCCTCCCAGCTCTGGATTGAGGTCATTGAGATAGGCGTTGCAGCCGATCACCAGATAGTCGGCAGTGACCCGGCCGTGGGCGGTGGTCACCTCTACCTGCTTGCCGTAATCGATATGGGTCACTCTGGAGTGTTCAAACAGGGAAACCCCGAGGCTGGCTGCAGCGCGCGCCTCGCCGAGCGCAAGATTGAGAGGATGCAGGTGGCCGGAGCCCATGTCGATGAGGCCGCCAATATAGCGATCCGATCCCACCACGCTATGGATATCTTCCCGCGGTACCAGCTTGAGTTCGTGCTCATAGCCGAGGCTCGCCAGATGGTCGAGATCTTCCTCGAAACCTGCCAGATGGCGCTGACGGGTAGCCAGATCGCAGTAACCCCAGGTGAGGTCGCACTCGATATTGAAACGCTCGACCCGCTCGCGCACCAGCTGCACCGCTTCCAGCCCCATCAGATCCAGCTCGCGGACCCCATCCTCACCAATCCAGCGGGCGAACTGGCTGGTATCGTGGCCGATACCGCGAATAAGCTGACCGCCGTTGCGCCCGGAGGCGCCCCAGCCGATGCGGTTGGCCTCCAGCAAGGCTACCTTGTACCCGGCATCCGCCAGATTGATGGCGGTATCGAGACCGGTAAAGCCGCCGCCGATGATGCAGACGTCAGCCTTGTGCTCCCCCTCCAGCTCGGGCCACTGTTGCGGGTCGTTGCGGGTGGCCGCGTAGTAGGAGGCGACGTGCTCCTGATATCCGTTGTGCTTTCCTGCCTGCATACTCAGCATCCTGCCTTGGTTGCAAATTGTTTAATAAAATAAGCAAAGTTGTTTCGATAATACCCAGTTCCCCCTCCACTCACCAACCGGTGCGGATCACAGAAATGCAAAAGGCGCCTCGAAGGGCGCCTTTTCATGCAATCAAGGTGCTGTAACGAATTACAGTACGTCGATGGCATTCAGGTCGGAGAATGCTTTCTCCAGACGAGCGATCATGGAAGTCTGACCTTCACGCAGCCATACGCGCGGATCGTAGTACTTCTTGTTCGGCTTGTCGGCGCCTTCCGGGTTGCCCAGCTGGCCTTGCAGGTAAGCTTCGTTCTTCTTGTAGAAGTTCAGCAGACCTTCCCAGGTTGCCCACTGGGTGTCGGTGTCGATGTTCATCTTCACTACGCCGTAGGAGATGGACTCGCGGATCTCTTCCAGAGTGGAACCTGAACCACCGTGGAATACGAAGTCCAGAGACTTGGCTGGAACGCCAAACTTCTCAGAAACGTACTTCTGGGAAGCGTCCAGGATGGACGGGGTCAGTTTGACGTTACCCGGCTTGTATACACCGTGTACGTTGCCGAAGGAGGCAGCGATGGTGAAACGCGGGCTGATCTTGGACAGACGCTCGTAAGCGTAAGCAACATCTTCCGGCTGGGTGTACAGAGCGGACTGATCCATGTGGCTGTTGTCGACGCCGTCTTCTTCGCCACCGGTGCAACCCAGTTCCAGCTCCAGAGTCATGTTCATCTTGGCCATGCGGGTCAGGTACTCGCAGCAGATGTCGATGTTCTCTTCCAGAGACTCTTCGGACAGATCCAGCATGTGGGAGGAGAACAGCGGCTTGCCGGTTTCAGCAAAGTGCTTCTCACCCGCTTCCAGCAGACCGTCGATCCACGGCAGCAGCTTCTTGGCAGCGTGGTCGGTGTGCAGGATTACCGGCACGCCGTAAGCTTCGGCAACAGCGTGAACGTGCTTGGCACCAGAGATGGCACCCAGGATGGCAGCTTTCTGACCTTCCAGCTTCAGACCCTTACCGGCGGTGAACACGGCACCACCGTTGGAGAACTGAACGATAACCGGCGCTTTAACCTTGGCGGCAGCTTCCAGTACGGCGTTAACGGAGTCGGTACCAACGCAGTTTACGGCCGGCAGAGCAAAGCCGTTCTCTTTAGCGATGGCGAACACTTTCTGAACGTCATCACCAGTGATCACGCCGGGTTTTACGAAGTCGAAAATTTTCTTAGACATGTTTAATCGTCCTGTCTCGTATGCCGTTAATAAAAAATGGGGGGTTCATCATGAACCGACACAGCGGGCACATGATAAACGAAACGGGAGGCTTTTGCCCCCCGTTCCGGGTCAATTAGGCTTTGGCGCGCTGTTCCAGAATCGCAACAGCCGGCAGTACCTTGCCTTCTACGAACTCCAAGAAGGCGCCGCCACCAGTGGAGATGTAGGAGACTTTGTCAGCGATGCCGAACTTGTCGATGGCAGCCAGGGTGTCGCCACCGCCAGCGATGGAGAAGGCCGGAGAAGCAGCGATGGCTTCAGCGATAACCTTGGTGCCTTCAGCGAACTGGTCGAACTCGAACACACCAACCGGGCCGTTCCACAGGATGGTCTTGGCGTTCATGATGATGTCAGCCAGAGCCTTGGCAGAATCCGGGCCGATGTCGAAGATCATGTCGCCGTCGGTCACGTCAGAGACGGACTTGATGGTCGCCGGAGTGGACTCGGAGAACTCGGCACCTACAACCACGTCGGTGGTCACAGGAATGTTGGTCTCGGCAGCCAGTTTCTTGGCGGTGTCGATCAGGTCGTGCTCGCACAGGGACTTGCCGACGTTGTGACCGGCAGCAGCGATGAAGGTGTTGGCGATGCCACCACCGACAACCAGCTGGTCAGCGATTTTGGAGAGGGATTCCAGAACGGTCAGCTTGGTGGAGACCTTGGAGCCGCCAACGATGGCAACCATCGGGCGCTCGGGCTTCAGCATGGCTTTGCCCAGCGCTTCCAGTTCACCCGCCAGCAGCGGACCGGCACAAGCAACAGGTGCGAACTGGGCAACACCGTAGGTGGAACCTTCGGCGCGGTGAGCAGTACCGAACGCATCCATTACAAAGACATCACACAGGGCGGCGTATTTTTTGGCCAGCTCTTCGGTGTTCTTCTTCTCGCCTTTGTTGAAGCGGCAGTTTTCCAGCACAACCAGCTCACCGGCAGCGACTTCTACGCCATCTAGGTAATCCTTGGCCAGGCGAACCGGGCAGGACAGAGCGTCTTTCAGATAGTTGACAACCGGAGCCAGGGAGAATTCTTCGTTGTATTCACCCTCGGTCGGACGACCCAGGTGGGAGGTGATCATCAGCTTGGCGCCCTTTTCCAGAGCCAGCTTGATGGTCGGCAGAGTCGCAACGATACGTGCATCGGAGGTGACCTTGCCGTCTTTTACCGGTACGTTCAGGTCAGCACGGATCAGAACGCGTTTACCCGCCAGATCCAGGTCAGTCATCTTGATAACAGACATATTCAGTCCTCTATATTTTCCAGGTAATGTTAAAAACAGTAACCTTTCGCCCGGGGCAGGCTCAGCCTGCGGCCATCATGGCCCGGGTGGTATCCAGCATCCGGTTTGCGAAGCCCCATTCGTTATCGCACCACATCAACATCTTGACGAGGTTGGCATCGCTCACCCGGGTCTGGGTACCATCAATGATGCAGGAGTGTGCATCATGATTGAAGTCTACGGAGACCAGAGGTTCTTCCGTGTAATCCAGAATACCGTGTAATGTACCTCTGGATGCCCGTTGCAGGGCTTGATTTACGTCACTAACTGTCACTTTTTTACGAACAGTAATACTCAGATCCATCGCTGTTACATTGATGGTCGGCACCCGCACCGCGATCGCCTCGAACTTGCCGGCGAAGTGGGGCAGGATACGCTCCAGCCCCTTTGCCAGCTTGGTGTCCACCGGAATGATGGACTGACTGGCAGCGCGGGTTCGGCGCAAGTCACTGTGGTAGGCATCGATGACTTGCTGATCATGCATGGCCGAATGAATTGTCGTAATAGTACCACAATTTATCTCGAATTCTCGATGCAATGTTTCAATCACCGGCACCACGCAGTTGGTGGTACAGGAGGCGTTGGAGACGATCCGCTCCGCTCCGGTGAGGGTATGATGGTTGACCCCGTAAACCACGGTGGCATCCACATCGGCATCCGCCGGGTGGGAGAAGAGCACCTTACCCGCCCCCGCCGCCAGATGCAGCTCGGCATCGGCCCGCGAGCCGAATACCCCGGTGCAATCGAGCACCACATCGACTCCCAGCGCCCGCCACGGCAGCTTTGACGGATCCCGCTCGGCAAACAGGGAGATGAGATCCTCCCCCACCAGCATGCTGTTGCCCGCCAGTTGCACCGGATGGAGGAAGCGACCGTGACTGGTATCGTAACGGGTCAGGTGCACCATGGCCTCGGGGGCCGCCAGCTCGTTGATGGCGACGATCTTGATGGTCTTGTCGCGCCCGCTTTCATAGAGGGCTCGCAACACGTTGCGACCGATCCGCCCGTAACCATTGATGGCAATCTTGATCATCGAGAATCCGTTTCCTTGAACCAGCAACAGGGCGGCACACCGGCCGCCCGGGAGCCCCGGCTACGACAGCAGGGCCTCCTTGAATTCACCGCGGGCCAGCAGTGCCGCCCCGAATACCCCGGCACTGTCGCCAAGGGCAGGAGCAATAATGGGGGTTGCGAAGCGGGGATTAAAGAGGAAGGGCAAAATTGTCTGCCGTCCGGCGCTGTAAAGGCTCTGCACATTGCCCACCCCGCCGCCGATGACGATCACATCCGGGTCGAGAATGTTGACCACGTTGGCCAGCGCCTGACCAAACAGCAGGTGCAGCCGGTCGATGGTGAGCTTGGCCACATGATCGTGAGCCGTGGCGGCCGCGATTTGGGCGAGCGAGAGGCGGCGCTTGGCCTTGGCCTCGTACCAGGCCTCCAGCGCCGGGCCGCTGATCAGGGTCTCGACGCAGCCGTGCTTGCCGCAGTAGCACTCGGGGCCATCGGGAGAGAGCACATTGTGGCCCCACTCACCGGCAATGCCGTGATGACCGTTGAGAATGCGGCCGTTGATAACGATGCCGGAGCCGACCCCGGTACCCATGATGATGCCGAACACCACTTTCGCATCGGGATGGTGCTGGCGCACCGCACCAAGATGGGTTTCTGCCAGCGCAAAGCAGTTGGCGTCGTTGGCAATCAGCACCGGCACGCCGAGCCGGCGCTCCAGATCCTCCTTGAACGGCTTGCCATTGAGCTCTGTGGTGTTGCAGTTTTTCATCAGACCGGTCTGCGGATCCCGCGCCCCCGGCGTGCCCATGCCGATGACGGTAGGGCGCTGGCCAATCTTCTCGGCGCACTCTGCTACCAACTTGGCGATCTGGCCGATCATATGGTCATAACCGCCCGCCCGCTCGGTGGGGATGCGATGGCGCAGCAGCACCTCGTCACCATCCAGCACCACGCATTCACACTTGGTACCGCCAAGATCGATACCCCAATCCAGTGACTTGCTGCTCATCTTGCCTCCTGCACGGCCGCCACGCGCTCGTCGTCGCGGCGCCATTTTTTAATGTAAAACGGGGCCTTGCGGCCCCGAATATCAAACAAACTCTTCTTCTCTCGCCCCGGCCTTAGCGGCCGTGGTACTGGGCGGAGAGCTCGTGTACCGCGTTGACGAACACGCCGGCGTGTTCCGGGTTCACATCCTGATGGATGCCGTGGCCGAGGTTGAAGACGTGGCCATTGCCATGGCCGAAACCGGCCAGAATGGAGGCGACCTCTTCACGGATGCGAGCCGGAGTAGCGTAGAGCATGGAGGGATCCATGTTGCCCTGCAGCGCCACCTTGCCGCCGACCCGGCGCTTGGCGTCGGCGATGTCGGTGGTCCAGTCCAGACCCAGCGCATCGCAACCGGTGGCGGCGATCTGCTCCAGCCACTGGCCGCCGTTCTTGGTAAACAGGGTGACCGGCACGCGGCGACCGTCGTGCTCGCGGATCAGGCCATCGACAATCTTGTGCATGTACTGCAGGGAGAAGTCGCGGTAATCGCGCGGGGTGAGCACGCCGCCCCAGGTGTCGAACACCATGACCGCCTGCGCACCCGCCTTGATCTGGGCGTTGAGGTAGGCAATCACGCTGTCGGCCAGCTTGTCGAGCAGCAGGTGCAGGGTTTGCGGCTCTGCGTACATCATCTGCTTGATCTTGGTGAACGCCTTGGAGCTGCCCCCCTCCACCATGTAGGTGGCCAGGGTCCATGGGCTGCCGGAGAAACCGATGAGCGGCACTTCGCCCTTCAGCTCGCGGCGGATGGTGCGCACCGCGTTCATCACGTAGCCCAGCTCATCTTCCGGATCCGGAATGGGCAGCGCCTGCACGTCGGCCATGGAGGTGATCGGGCGCTCGAAGCGCGGGCCTTCACCCTGCTCGAAGTAGAGACCCAGCCCCATGGCATCGGGCACGGTCAGGATGTCGGAGAAGAGGATGGCGGCATCGAGCGGGTAGCGGCGCAGCGGCTGCAGGGTGACTTCACAGGCCAGCTCGGCATTGCGGCACAGGGACATGAAATC
The DNA here is from genome assembly GCF_054052385.1 of Aeromonas sp. 25-AL00135. Classification (NCBI taxonomy): domain Bacteria; kingdom Pseudomonadati; phylum Pseudomonadota; class Gammaproteobacteria; order Aeromonadales; family Aeromonadaceae; genus Aeromonas; species Aeromonas sp. 25-AL00135. The sequence continues at coordinate 17,681 of NZ_JBSTYQ010000027.1, forward strand.
CCCCGCCTGGGCGCGAGTCGCCTTGTATTCCGGCAGATAACGGCCAGCCTGGCGCATCATCCATACCGGGGTCATGTCCACATCCTGACGCAGCAAAGCGCGCAGGTATCGATCGTTCTTCAGCTCTTTCATCCCAGTTCCCGAGTTCGTATCATGCATAAAATGGCGGCCATAATACCACTTTGCCCACCGGAGCGGACTGCCCAAAACGTGGCAAATGGGCGCGCGGTTGCAAAGATGTGAAGGGGCGCAAACCTGACCGCCCCGCTTGTAACAAGAAGTGCAAAAAGATTGGCGAAAAGATAAGCGCCTCGTTACCCCTCGCCCGCCAGCGAACACTCGATCAGCCGCCGGGCGATGGTGCCGTGGGGCGGCAAACGCGGCAAGCGGTCAGCAGCAAAGAAAGCGGCGGCCACCAGTTCGTCATCCTGCACCCGGATCTCGCCGCTCTCGTAGTCGGCGGTAAAGCCCATCATCAGGCTGTGGGGGAATGGCCAGGGCTGGCTCGCCACATAGCGCACATTGCGCACCCGGATGCCGCTCTCCTCGAACACCTCCCGTGCCACGCACTGCTCGAGGTTCTCCCCCACCTCCACAAACCCGGCCAGCACGGTATACATGGGATCATCCGCCTGATAGTGACGGCGATGGGCCGCCAAGAGGATCTCCGGCCCCTTGCGCACCGCCACGATAATGCAGGGGGAGATGCGCGGATAGGCCGTGTGGCCATGGTGGCACACCTGCGCCCCCGCCCCTGCCTGGGGGGTCTGGGGGGCGCCGCACTCACCCCTCACAGGGGGGGGGGGGCGGAAGGTGGCGAGCTGCCAGGCGCGGCCCGCGAGACGAAAGCCCTCTTCGTCCCCCGCCACCATCAGCTGGCGCAGAGGGCTCATGGCGCTCGTGTCGGCCTCGTCCCCCAGATCCAGCAGATAACAGGGCAGTCCCTGCCACTCGTCGAAATGCTCGAAAGGGGCGTCAGCCAGCGCTGCGGGCAGACACGCTTTACTGCCCTGTGGCACCTGACCTTGCTGATCGAGCAGTACCAGATGATCGCCCCCCAGCACGAACCAGCGGGCTTGTTCAGTTAATGACATCAGATGACCACTCTCACTTAAGTCCAATTACACAAAGTCCAGTTAAACAGAACCCTGACCACGGCTGGCCGAGCAAAGGGCAAACGCCGCGCGAATGGCTCCCATCTTACGACCAGCACGGGTCGCTGACGACCCCGCCGAGGCCGATTGTTCCATTCGTAAAAAACGGATGGTGCAAATAAAGAGGCCGCCCGAAGGCGGCCCGCTGTTATCCGGCATCCCGTATCCAGCCTCTATCGACGCGGATCAGGCATCGCCCATCGCCAGCAGGGTGGCGTTGCCACCCACAGCCGTAGTGTTGATGGTGCGGGTCTTTTCAGTGACGAAACGGCTCAGGTAGTGCGGGCCGCCCGCCTTGGGGCCGGTGCCGGAGAGCCCTTGGCCGCCGAATGGCTGCACCCCGACCATGGCGCCGATCTGGTTGCGGTTGATGTAGACGTTGCCCACGTTGATGCGGCTCGCCAGCTCCTCCGCGTGGGATTCATTGCGGCTGTGGATCCCGAGCGTGAGGCCATAACCGGTGCCGTTGATGTCGCTGATCACCTTGTCCAGATCCCGGGTGGCGTAGCGCACTACGTGCAGGATGGGGCCGAACTGTTCCTTGGCCAGCTCGCGGATGGAGCCAATCTCCAACGCGGTCGGCTGGACGAAGTGTCCCTCCATGGTCGCAGCGGGCATCGGCGCCTGCGCAATCAGGCGAGCGCGCGACATCATGTAGGCGAGGTGAGCATCGAGACCGGCCTTGGCATCGGCATCGATGACCGGGCCGACGTCAGTGTTGTGCTCGGCCGGGTTGCCCACTTTGAGCTCCTGCATGGCGCCGGTGAGGATCTCCAGCACCCGCTCGGCGATCTCCTCCTGCAGGTAGAGCACCCGCAGGGCCGAGCAGCGCTGACCGGCGCTCTGGAAGGCGGCGCTCACCACGTCGCGCACCACCTGCTCCGGCAGGGCAGTAGAGTCGACGATCATGGCGTTCTGACCGCCGGTCTCGGCGATGAGTGGCAGGATGGCGCCATCGCGCTGGGCCAGGGTCATGTTGATGAGCTTGGCAGTCTCGGTGGAGCCGGTGAAGCAGACGCCGCCGATGCGCGGATCGGCTGTCAACTTGGCACCGACGGTGGCACCGTCACCGGGCAGCAGTTGCAGCACGTCGCCCGGAATACCGGCCTGATGGGCCAGCGTCACCGCCAGATGGGCGATAAGGCCGGTCTGCTCCGCCGGTTTGGCGATAACGGTGTTGCCGGTGGCCAGCGCAGCAGCGACCTGGCCGAGGAAAATCGCCAGCGGGAAGTTCCACGGGCTGATGCAGACAAACACCCCGCGCCCCTGCAGGAACAGCTCGTTCTGCTCGCCGGTGTAACCGGGCAGCAGGGTCGCCTGTCCCATCAGGCTGCGGGCCTGCACCGCGTAGTAGCGGCAGAAATCCACCGCTTCACGCACCTCGTCGATGCCATCTTGCAGCAGCTTGCCCGCCTCGCGGGTACAGAGGGAGACAAACTGCTCGCGGTTCGCTTCCAGCAGATCCGCCAGCTTCTCCAGCGCGGCAGCACGCTCGCTTACCGGGGTGTCACGCCAGCGCGGGAAGGCAGCGTGGGCGGATGCCAAGGCCTGCTCCACCGCCTGCTCGTCGGCCCAGTGGATCTTGCCGACGGTGAGACTCACATCCTGCGGGCTCAGCACGGTGCGTGCCTCGCTGCGTTTGAGGGTCTCGCCATCGACGATGGGGCCCGCCAGCCACTGCTTGCTCTCCAGCTCTTTCAGGCGGGCGAAGAAGGGGCGCTGGATGGAGAGGATGTTCATGTTGACGCCACTGGAGTTCTTGCGGTCGGTGAAGAGGTTCACCGGCTGCGGAATCCGGTCGTTGGCAAAGCCGGAGTAGCGCTTGAGGGTGCGCAGCGGATGCTCGGCCAGCGAATCCACCGGGGTGTTGGGGTCCACCAGCTTGTGAACGAAGGAGGTGTTGGCCCCGTTCTCCAGCAGGCGGCGCACCAGATAGGGCAGCAGATCCTTGTGGGCGCCGACCGGCGCATAGATGCGGCAGTGCAGACCGGGATTGTCGTTCAGCACGGCGTTGTGCAGCTCCTCCCCCATGCCGTGCAGACGCTGGAATTCAAACTGGCGATCACCGGCCATCTCCAGAATGCTGACCACGGTATTGGCATTGTGGGTGGCAAACTGGGGGGCGATAAAGCCGCGAGTCGGCTCGCTCAGCAGGTAGCGGGCGCAGGCGAGATAGGAGATATCGGTGCCCGCCTTGCGGGTAAATAGCGGGTAGCCGGGCAAGCCCGCCTGCTGGGCATATTTCAGTTCGCTGTCCCAGTAGGCGCCTTTTACCAAGCGAACCGGAATGAGGTCACCCTGCTCGCGGGCCAGTGCGGTAAGCCAGCAGAGTACCGGCAGCGCGCGCTTGGAGTAAGCCTGCACCACCATGCCGAGCTTGCCCCAGCCGCGGTTGGCATCGGAGCGGTAGAGCTGCTCGAACAAGTCCAGTGACAGCTCGAGGCGGTCCATCTCCTCGGCATCGATGCTGATGGCCACATCCTTGTCGCGGGCCAGCCGCACCAACCCCACCAGCCGCTCGCACATCTCGCCGAGCACCCGTTCGCGGTTGGCCACGTCATAGCGCGGATGAAGCGCCGAGAGCTTGATGGAGATGGAGGGGGCCGGGCCGCCGTCGCTGATCCGCTCGTTGCCCACCGCCTCGATGGCGTTGCGGTAATCGGTCAGATACTTGTCGGCATCCTGCATGGTCAGCGCCGACTCACCCAGCATGTCGTAGGTGTGGGTGTAACCCAGCTCGCGGGATTTGCGGCTCGCCTTGAGTGCCTCCTTCATGTCGCGCCCCAGCACGAACTGCTTGCCCATGATCTTCATGGCGGCGTACATGGCGGAGCGCACCACCGGCTCCCCCAGCTTGTTGACCATCCGCCCCAGCAGGTTGGCCGGGTTGCCGTCGAGCTTCTTGTCGAGCTTGATGATCTTGCCGGTCAGCATCAGCCCCCAGGTGGAGGCGTTGACCAGGGTGGAGTCGCTCTTGCGGAAATGGGAGGACCAGTTGGCGCCGGAGAGCTTGTCCTTGATCAGGGCATCGGCGGTCTCGGCATCGGGAATGCGCAGCAGCGCCTCGGCCAGACACATCAGGATGATCCCCTCCTGGGTATCGAGACTGTACTCCTGCAGGAAGGCGTCGATACCGTCACCGGAGCCGCTCTCCTTGCGCACCTTGGTCACCAGAGTACGGGCACGCTGGGTCACCTGCTCCAGCGAGGCGCCATCCCCCGGCAGCATGGCCGACAGTTCGGCCAGATAGGCATTTTCATCCACCACGTAGTTCTGGGTGATGGCTTCGCGCAGGGCGGCCAGATCAGAGGGGATATAGTCAGCGGCAAGCACTTGAGTAGCTTTGAACATATGGGGTCTTCCTGTACGCCCTAGGGCTGATATCGACAAAGGCGGACGCGCCGCCGAAACGCCGATAATGTATACAATGTTGCACCCTATATGAAATGAATTTGTTGCCACTCTTTAACAAAGATCGCTCATTCACCCCATGAATTCCCTTTTGAAGCCAATACGCCAGCAAGCGTGAGGGTCATCTGACTTCATTTTGTATACGATCTGCCGCCACTCTATCGCAAAGCAGCCACGCATTCCGCCCAATACGCCCCAAAACCCAAAAAAAGAAGGGCCGCCACGGCGACCCTTCTCAGCAATTCATTCAGCCAGATGCTGTCAGTTCATCCAGCGATCGCCGCGGCTGCGACGACGGGGCAGCATGGGCAGCAGGATGCCAAGCAGAATACCGGCCCCCACCATGGCACCACCACGGATAAACCAGTCCATTTGCATGTCGTGCTCCTAGTTGTCGTAGCTTTGGGTCAGGGCATCATTCTGCTCTTTGAGATTGCTCATCTCCTCACCCTGACTGACCAGCTGGGCCTTGAGAGCGGCGATCTCCTTGCTCTGGGCAGCGATCTGGCCATCCTTCTCGGCGAAGCGTTTCTCGTTGTCGCCGTTGAGGTTTTGCAGGCGGGCCTTGAGCTCGTCACGCTCCTTTTCTACCTGCGGCAGCTGCTCGCGCAGGCTGATCTGGCTCTGCAGTTCGCTGCTTTTGATCCATCCATCACGGCCGCGACCGTCCACCACCTGAGTGAAACCGGCCTCGCCGTTCACCGCCTTCACCTCCAGCGGTTCACCAGCCTTGACGCTGCCAAGGATCCGGTACTGGGTACCCGGGCCATTGTGGATATAGGTAAAGATGTTGTCTGAAACATAACGGGTATCGGCCAGTGCCTGTTGGGCACACAAGCAGATCAAAATCCCGAGAAGGGCGCGCATGGTCGATCGGTTCTCTTTTTCAGGTTTGGACAAGAGGTTGAATGTTAAGCCGCCAGCAGGTTAAAGGACAAGCAAAGAAAAAGCACCTCCCCCGGGATAATACACGCAGAGTTGCGAGTCACCTCGCAACTTGCCCGTCCGCGGCCTCACTTGTTTTTCAGCTCCTGCACCTCGCTGCGCAGGGCGCGGATCTCCCGCAGCAGCTCCTCTTGCTGGTTGTTGTAGTGATGACGCCACTTGTCGGTCTCGCCATCCCCCTTGTTGGGCTGCAAAAACAGGCTGGCCATGAAACCGCTGATGGCACCGAACAGACCGACCCCGAACAGGATCAGCAGACTGGCGACAAACCGCCCCTCCTCGGTCTTGGGCACCAGATCGCCGTAACCCACTGTCGAGAGGGTCACCAGCGTCCACCAGAACGCGTCATAGGGTGTCTCAATCTGGCTGCCGGGCTGGCCTGACTCAATCCAGTACATGACGCCGGAACCCACCCCCAGCAGCAGGAAGAAGAGGAACAGGATGCCGGAAAGAGTGGTCTCGTTGCGCTCGCGACGGAACATGGCCCAGAGATCCGGGTGCTCCTTGAACAGCTGATAGACCCGCCACAGCTGGATCAACCGCGCCCAGCGCAGTTGCTCCGCCATCGGCAGGCTACCCGGCAGATAGATCCAGTTGGCCTTGAAATAGGCCTTGCGATCGGAGGACCGGATCCAGCCATAAGCAAAGTGCGCGAGGAAGAAGTAGCAGATCAGACTGTCGAGGTCATAGAAGAGCTGCAGAGTCTGTGGTGTCAGGCTCTCATGGCCCCACCAGCGGGCCGTCACCAGCACAACCGAGATAATCGACAGAAATGCCATCAGCAGATCCATCGCCCGCAGATGAGTTAAGTGATGTCGCATACATTTTCCAACTTTAAGCACAGTGCAAATTAATAAAAGAGAAGATAATGCCGATAGTCCTGAGGGCAAAGGAAAAAACGGCTTTTAAAAGGAGAATGACAATGCAGCTGAACCTGCTGGAGAAAAGAATGAGCAACATCCGGTTGGTACCCAAAGTGGTGCTGCTGATGGTGTTCAGTACCCTCCTGCTACTGACAAAACTCTGGTTTGACGCCAACAATCTGGAAGCGACCCTGCTCAGCGAAGGGCTCGATCCCGCCAAGGCGGATGCGATCTCCAATCGCCTGCTCTGGACCGGCCTGATGGAGACCGCCATCATGGGGCTGCTGTTCGTGATCCTGCTGCTCACCGGCTCCCGCCTGATGGTCAAGCAGGTGCATTATCTGGTGGGCCTGCTGGAGCGCTTCGCCAAGCGGGACCTCAGCCACAAGGTACTGCTCAAGTCTCGTGACGAATTCGGTGACATCGCCAAGGCGGTCTCCCACTCGCAGGAGAACCTCAAAGAGGTGTTTGGCAACCAGCGTGCCGCCTGCAAGGAGCTCAACGACATCGCCTCCCAGGTGACCCTTTGCATGGAAGAGGCCAACGAAGCGATCAACGAAGAGTTCACCCAGATCGAACAGCTGGCCAGCGCCATGAGCCAGATGGTCGGCGCCATTCGCGAAGTGGCCGCCCATGCGGATCAGGCCTCTCACGCCACCGCCGAAACCAGCCAGCTGGCGGAAGAGGGGAGCCGCTGCGTCGCCGACACCGTCAGCACCATAGACACCCTCTCCGGCAACATCCAGCGCTCCGCCACCGTGGTCAACGAGGTGGAGCAGGGGGTCGAGCGCATTGGCTCTGTGGTCGACACCATTCGCGGCATCTCGGAACAGACCAACCTGCTGGCACTTAACGCGGCCATCGAAGCGGCTCGCGCCGGTGAAGCGGGTCGTGGCTTTGCCGTGGTGGCCTCCGAAGTGCGCGAGCTGGCCAACCGGGCTCAGGCCGCCACCGTCGAGATCCAGAAGATGATCGAACAGCTGCAGGGCAATGCCCATCAGGCTGGCGAGCTGATGGCCCAAAGCGTACAGCAGGCCGACAAGGGGGTGGAACAGGTGACCCAGGCCGGTACCCAGCTCGCCACCATAGTGCAGCGGGTACAGGGTGTCGCCGACATGAACCGCCACATCGCCGCCGCCTCCGAGCAGCAGAGCTCGGTCGCCGAAGAGATGCGCGGTAATCTGGAACAGGTCAAACAGATCGCCGAAGGCTCCGTCGTTGTGCTGCGCGAACTGCAAGAGGCCTCCGAACTGGTCGAGCAGCACAGCAAGGAGCTCGACAGCCAGATCCAGTCCTTCAAGCTCGCCTGACCACAGCGAATAGACAGAAAGGCCCTGCGGGGCCTTTCTTCATATCCCCACCAGCAACCCATTTTCCTTGCCGGATCATGCTTCTCGCCCCTGCGCTGTGACGCGGGGGCCTGACAGTGCTAGATTGGCAACCACCATTTTGAACCGGCAGCGTTGTTAACCCCGTGTCGTTAACCAGCTGTCGTGAACCACAAGGACGGCAACCGTGGCCCAGCACTCTCTCTCTTTCTCCGCCTTCTCCCCCCTGCTGCAAGAACAGGCCGAACGCCAATGGCAGCGGCTGGTCGAACTGGCCCCCGACTATGGCTCGCTGCCCGAGCCGGTTAGCCAGCCCCTGCTGACCCTGCTTGGCCTCTCCGATTTTGTCGCCGACTCTCTCTTCAAACAGCCGGCGTTGCTGACCGAGCTGCTCGCCTCCGGTGATCTCGAACGAACCGAACGCTGGCCCGCTTACCAGCACGATCTGACCGCCCTGCTCGCCGAGGTAAGCGATGAAGAGGCGCTCAAGCGCATCCTACGCCAGTTCCGCCGCAGCCGCATGCTGGTGATCGCCTGGCGCGAGCTGCTGGGCCATGCGGCGGTGGAAGAGAGCTTTAGCCACCTCACCAAACTGGCGGATGCCCTGATCTGCTCTGCTCGCGACTGGCTCTACGCCAAACAGTGCGGCGAGCTGGGTACCCCGATGGACGGCAACGGTAACCCGCAGCCGCTGCTCATTCTCGGTATGGGCAAGCTCGGTGGTGGCGAGCTGAACTTCTCCTCGGATATCGACCTTATCTTCACCTTCCCCGAGAACGGCTACACGGTTGGCGGGCGGCGCGAGCTGGCCAACCAGCAGTTCTTTATCAAGCTCGGCCAGCGCATCATCAACGCCCTCCACCAGCCCACCCAGGATGGTCAGGTGTTCCGGGTCGATATGCGACTGCGCCCCTTTGGCGACGCAGGGCCGCTCGCCATCTCGTTTGCCGCCATGGAGGATTACTACCAGCACCACGGCCGCAACTGGGAGCGCTACGCCATGGTCAAGGCGCGGATACTGGGCCCCCAGTGCGAGCACGCGGTGGAGCTGGCCGAGATGCTTCGCCCCTTCGTGTTTCGCCGCTATATCGACTTTGGCGTTATCGACGGCCTGCGTCAGATGAAGGCGATGATCGCCGCCGAGGTGCGCCGCAAGGGGCTGGAGGGCAACATCAAGCTGGGGGCTGGCGGCATTCGCGAAGTGGAGTTTATCGCCCAGGCGCTGCAACTTATTCGCGGCGGCCGTGAACCGGCACTGCGGGTGCGTCACCTGCCGGAGGCGCTGGCCGCCATCGCCCAATGTGGCGCCCTCGAATCTGCCCATTGCGACCGCTTGCTGGATGCCTATCGCTTCCTGCGCCGGGTCGAGAACATATTGCAGGAGATCGGCGATCAGCAGACCCAAACCCTGCCCACCGAAGAGCGGGATCGCCAGCGGCTGATCGCTGCCCTCGGCTTTGCTGACTGGGGCGCCTTTATGGCTCATCTCGATGAGGAGATGGCGGCCGTCCATCAGGAGTTCGCCGCCGTGGTGGGGGAAGAGAAAGAGGCACCCGCCCATCTGGAGCAGCTCTGGCTCGATCTCTGGCGCACCGAGCTCGATGCCGCCGAGCTGGAAAAATTGCTGACCGCGCAGGGGGTGGCCGAGCCCGCCCCGCTCTGCGCTGCGCTGCTGCGCTTCAAGGAGGAGTACAAGCGCCGTCAGGTAGGGCCGCAGGGGCGCATCGCACTGGACTGGCTGATGCCAGAGCTGCTGCGACTGGTGGTCGCCAGCGAGCAACCCGCCCGCCTGTTCGAGCGGGTGTGCGAGTTGCTGACCCGTATCTTCACCCGCAGCGCCTATCTGCAACTGCTGGCGGAAAACCCGGGCGCCCTGCGCCAGCTGGTGCGGCTGTGCGACGCCAGCCATCTGGTGAGCGAACAGCTGGCCCGCTACCCCATCCTGCTGGATGAGCTGCTCGATCCCCAGCACCTCTACCACCCCACCCCGCTCGACCAGTACAAGCCCCAGCTGCGCCAGTTCCTGCTGCGCATCCCCGAAGAGGACGTGGAGCAGCAGATGGAGGCACTGCGCCAGTTCAAGCAGGTGCAGCTGCTGCGCATCGTGGCGGCAGATATCGCTGGCGCCCTGCCGCTGATGAAGGTGAGCGACCACTTAACCTGGCTGGCGGAGGCGATCACCGAGGAGGTGGTCAATCAGGCCTGGGCCCAGATGAGCGAACGCTACGGGGTGCCGCCCGAGGTGGCGTTAAGCGGCCAGCGCGGTTTTGCGGTGGTGGCCTACGGCAAGCTGGGCGGCATCGAGCTCGGCTACGGCTCGGATCTCGATCTGGTGTTCCTGCACGGCGGTGACCCCAACAGCTACACCGACGGGCGTAAACCCATCGACAGCCGTCAGTTCTACCTGCGCCTGGCGCAGCGGATCCTGCACCTGTTCAGCACCCGTACCCCGTCCGGGATCCTCTACGAGATCGATATGCGGCTGCGCCCCTCCGGCGACTCCGGCCTGCTGGTCTCGTCGCTGTCGGCCTATGAGCAGTATCAGCAAAACGAGGCGTGGACCTGGGAACATCAGGCGCTGGTGCGGGCTCGCACCATCTATGGCGATGACGCCATCGTTGCCGAATTTTCCCGTATCCGCCGCGATGTGCTGGCCAAGGAGCGGGAGCTGCCGACCTTGGCCCGCGATGTGCGCGAGATGCGCCAGAAGATGCGGGATCACCTGCTCAAAGCCGGTGCCGGCGAGTTCGACCTCAAGCAGTCCCCCGGCGGCATGGTGGATATCGAGTTTATCGCCCAGTATCTGGTGCTGGCCCACGCCTGCGGTGAGCCCGATGCCCTCACCCGCTGGTCCGATAACGTGCGCATCTTCGATGAGTGCGTGATGGCAGGGGTGCTGACGCTGGAGCAGGCGGAGGGGCTGAAGCAGGCCTATCTGGAGATCCGCAACCTCGGCCATCGCCTCAACCTCTCGGAGATCTCCCGCAAGGTGAGCGACGATCAGCTGCAGAGTGAGCGCAGCCATGTGCTCGCCGTCTGGCACAAGCTGCTGGGGGAGTGATTCCCGCCAGCGGCAATGAAAAAGGGCCCGCCTGAATTGCTTCAGTCGGGCCCCTCTCTTATCGGCAAATCAGCATCCTTACGGTTGCTCAGCCGTGCTCCATCACCGTCTCCACCAGCATCTGGTTGAAACGCTGATAGGCCTCTTCCTCAAGGAGCCCCGGATAGCTCAACACCCTCAGCGCATGTCCTTGATAATCAGGATGATAGGGTGGGTGGACATGGGCATAGTCGTTGAGACAAAAACCCAGCCCCTGATAGAAGCGCAGACGGCGAATGGCAATCTCATCCTCTGGCGGATCGATCTCGAGAATGACGGTTTTGCCTGCCCGCTCGCAAAATTCGGCCAGCAGGCGGCTGCCGTAGTTGCGGCCGCGCAGCACCGGATTGATAGCCAGATGTTCGATATAGATCTGCTCGCCACACGCCCACCAGAAGATAAAACCGAGCAGCAGGCCGTCCTGATAAAAGATTTGGCAGTGATAGCGAGGATCCCGCATCTTCTGGGGCTGATGCTGTGACTGGCGCTGCTCGTAGCGGGGAAAACTCTCGCCATAGATCTGCCAGACCAGCGGCCACGCCGGATGGTTTACCTCTCTAATCACGTCACTCTCAATCATTAGAACTACCTCTCATCTATTTTGCAGAACGTTCATCTATACATGAAAAGTTCTGCCACAGCATCCGCTGATGAAATAAAAGCCAGAACACCCGATTAGCGGGCGCCATCCGGTTGCGAAACAAACTGCTGCTGGCTGCCATCGGGCAGTAGCGCCAGCACACTTTGAGCGGCCAGTTTGATCCCTGCCAGCTCGGTGGCCGGGCCGAAGTTGGCAATCAGTCGAGTGCCATCGGCAAACTCGCTCTGCTGCACCACACCTCGTTTATCGAGCCAGCGAAAACCGGTGAGGGGCTGGTTGTAGAGCCGCTCATGCAGTGGGCGGAAGAAGGTATCGAGCCCCTTGAGGTAGGGAATGCGCGCGCTGGCGCTATCCAGACTGAGGTTGAGCAGCGGCGGCACGTTGTAGAGCTGCTGCAACAGTTCCGTCACCTGACGGCTCTCCCTGAATTTGAGGCTGTCCATCGTCCAGTGGTGGGTGGTCACTATGCTGTCGTGAAAGACGCTCTGGAACAGCGGCAACCGCAGCGCCGGATCGAAGTAAAGCCCCTGATACCCGGGCTTGAGGTGGCTCTGGCGAAAGAAGAACGCGGGCTGATAGTCGGGATACCAGGCTCCCAGATAGTAGGGAGAGCGCTTGTTGCGGCGCATATCGGGATCCTGCCAACCAAAGCCGCTGGTCTGGGGGCCGTGGGCAAAGGCCGCGGTGCGGTTGGCTACCGCGCCGCCCTCCTCGGAGCCCACCAGCACCCCCTGACTCTTGGCAATCCACGCCATCCCGGCCATCCGGTTTTGCGCATCCTGCGCCTGACTGGTCGGCTTGGCCGGGTCGAAGTCGTCAAACACCATGCCGGTTGCCGCCACATCGAGGAACCAGCTGTTGTAGTGGCTTGCCTGCTGCAACCAGGGTACGCGCTGCTCCATCACCGGACGCACGCAGGCCTGATTGGTGTAGACGCCGCTGTTTTGAAAGCCGCTCTTGCGCCGTCCGTTCTCCTGCATGATGCCGCAGCGCAGGTAGCTATCCTGCCCCATCTGGGCGGTGAGCCATCTCTGCTGGCGATTCCCCTCCGGCAGCGCCGTATCGTAAGAGTCGTAAGGGGCGATGAGATAGCCCGCCGCTTTGGCAAGTTCAATCCCCTCTGGCGCAGCAAAACCGGCGGTCCACTGGGGCAGACCCAGCCAGAGTTTGGGTAGTCCAGCCTGCTTGAGAGCGGCGATCATCTTGGCCGAGCTGCCATCACCCCAACTCTGTGGCTCGTTGATCGCAGCCCCCAGTTGCGTGGCAGCCAGCGTGCGCCGGGCGGCGAAATCGGCCGGTTGCTGACCCGGATGGCGCAGCGCCAGCGCCTGCTCAACTCCGGTCAGCACCAGATTTTGCAGGTAGCGGTTGCGCTCAAGATCGGGTGCTTGCAGCGCACTTTTACTCTCCCCCTTGAGCCAGTTGGCAGGGATCAGGCGGCGCAGCGCGGGCCAGCTCTTCACATCCTGTGGCACCAGCAGTCGCTCGCCCCAGAGGTAGAGGTGAGAGGCGCCAATCAGCCGCTTGCCATCCTTTACTGCCGCCAGCTTGCTCTCGAGCGAGACCAGCTCGCCCCGCTCCTGCAACCAGTTGCGATAGGCCTTGCCCGCCGCCAGCCAGTCGTTGCCCGGCTGCAGCGTCACAACCACCTCATAGGGGTCGGCCAGATTGAGGCGATTGACGCTATGGGTCGCCGTCAGGGCAATGCCATCTTTCCTCGGCGTAAAAGTGAGCCGGTTGTTGAAGGGGTTGGCAAAGAGGATCGCCAGCTGCTGATCGCCGTGATCCAGCCCGACCAGCGGCAGGGTGAGATTTTCGGTGGTATTGATCCCTTGATACTCCTGCGCCAGCGCCTTGCGCCACTCGGGATGATCAACCGGGATGCGAAAACCCTCGTGGATCGGCAGCATCAGCGCCTGCGCCCCTGCCGGCACTCGCGGCCACACCAGCTCGCCAGCACTCGCACGACTCAAGCTGAGGATCAGACGGTTGCCCTCGAGACGGGCAGAGGCTCGCACCTCGCCATCGGCACGAGTCAGCCAGCTGGCACGCTCCCCCTCCTGCTGCAAGGCGGTGACCGGTTGGTGCGGACCGGGGGAAGAGATGGCAAGGTGCTGGCCCGAGGGTAGGATAGCTTCGGCCGCCAGAGTGGCGGGATCCAGCTCGATACGCCACTGATCGTTGGCCAGAGTCAGCGCCTCGGCAGGCAGGGAGAGCAGCGGCATCAACAGCAGCAGGCGGATCCGGCTCGTTAGCACGGGGAAAGAGGTCATGGTCGGTGATTCCTGATAAAAACGGGAGCCGCCATTGCAGCAGATCGGCGGGCTCAGATTGTCAGGCCAATGTCAGGATTAAGCCCAGAGCAGAGGCGGAGAGGCTTCACAGCCATTTCACCTTTAGTAACCACCACCATCCACCGGGCAATTGTTGCAAATAACATCAGTAAAATGTCACAGTAATTGCACCAGCGAAACAATCTCTGCCCGAGGCTGGCCATCCATCGCTGCCTGCAACGACTCAACCCCTTGGCATCACTCCACCGGCCCCGCCTGACTGTGGCTCAGCTGCAACACCAGCTGGCCACGCTGGCTGGTCTGCACCAGCGAAAGGGTGCGCCAGCTGTCGGGCGTGGCGGCAGGCCAACCCACCTTGCCATCGAGAGGCAGGCGGTTCCACCAGATCAGAGAATATTGCGGGCGAGCCAGCACAGTCTGCTCAAGCCAGAGCGGAGTGCACGAAGCGGGATTGGCGGGGGGATTGGCCACCGCCAGCGGCGAGCGGGAGAGCCAGTCCAGATCCTGCACCGCAGGCAGCGGTAACGTCACCTGCCAACGCTGGCCCGCCACCGTCAGCCGCAGCTGATAGAGTCCGGCTGGCAAAGGCGTCGGTAGATCGGCCCCCACGACTCTCACCCCCTTACTCCCCTCCGCCTCCCACTGGGCGCCAGCAAGTCGGTCACGGCCAGCGAGATCGACAAGTTCCGCGGCGGCGATGGCCCCCTCGCCGGTCAACTGCACCCGATAGTCCCGCAGCAGCGGCGCATCGCGCTGGATCAGCTCAAGGCGCAGCTCGCTCACCCCATCAGGCAGAGTGAGCGGGAAATCCTTGCCGCAGTGCTGGGTACTCAGCGCAGCCAGCATCCCCTGCCAGTTGCGGCGCTCAGCATCGCTGTTGAGTGCGGGCCATGCCTGCTGCAAAGATTGCCAAGCGTGCCGGTTATCCCCCTGCAACAGCGCCAAGGTAGCCGGTTGCAGCGGGTCGGTGCGATCGGTGGCCAGACCCTCTGTTGCCATCACGCTGCTTGCATTCAGAAGGCCGCCGCTTAGAGCCAACAGCAGTCCAGCCCGCGTTGCACGCTTCACGCTGGCTCCTCCAGCCGGTAGCCGATGCCGCGCACCGTCTCGATGGCCAGTCCGGGTAGCTTCTGGCGCAACTGCAGAATATGGGTATCGACGGTGCGGGTGGAGGGGAACGCCTGATAGCCCCACACCCGGTTGAGGATCTCCTCCCGGCTCAGCACCCGCCCCGCCATCCGCACCAGCAGGGTGAGCAGGGCAAACTCGGTGGGGGTAAAGCTCACCTCCGCATCCTGCCAGCTCGCCTGCATCCGGGCGGGGTGGAGCTGCAAGCCGCCCACCGCCTGAGTGCCATCCCCCAGCTGACGCAGCTGGGCCCGGATCCGCGCCAGCAACTCATCGTGGGAGAAGGGCTTGGTCAGGTAGTCGCGCGCCCCTGCATCGAGCCCGGCCACCCGATCGCTCACCTCCACCCTGGCGGTGAGCACGATCACCGGCAGCGCCTTGCGCGCCAGCCACTGGGGCAGCCACTCGAGAGCATCCCCCTCCGGCATGGTGCGATCCAGCAGCACCAGATCCGCCGCCAGCCACTGCTGCTCCGCCGCTGTCAGGGTGTCGCACCAGAGGCAGCGATACCCTTCGCGGGTCAGATAGCGTTGCAGGTTCTCCGCAAGCAGCGCCTCGTCTTCGACAAGCAGGATGGTCTTCATGATTCGGGGTCGCTCCAGAGTTGGCAGGGCAGCGTCAGGGTAAAGGTAGTGGGCGGGCCGGATAGGGTGAGGCGCCCACCAAGACGGCGCAGCAGATGGCGCACGATGGCAAGCCCCAGCCCCAAACCCTCGGCACGGGCACCGCGGCGCAGCAGGGTAGCGAGCCGGTAACCCGGCAGCTCGCCGCCATCGCTGACCGCGAGGATCAAACGCCCCGCCTGCCAGCTGGCACAGATCCGAACTGGTGCGCGGCCATGTTGGCTGGCGTTGCGCAGCAGGTTGTCGAGGGCGAGATCGAGCCAGTAGAAGGGGAGCGCCAGAGTCATCTCCCGCTCAAGGCAGAAGGTAGCGCCATGCCGCTCGCAAGCCAGGGTGAGCCACTCAGTGAGACTGACCGCCACCCGCTCATCTTCGAGAGTCTCTGCCGCCAGATAGTGGCGACTGGCCTGCGCCAGTTGATGCAGACGGGCGACACTGCCCAGCAGCTGCCCCACGCTCTGCTGGGCGGAAGGGGGCAGCCGGTCGAAATCGTGGCGCAGCTCCTCGCTGATGCCGGAAAGCGCCATGATGGGGGTACGCAGCTCGTGGGTCAGCATCTGCAACGCGACGCGCCGCTCCCGCAGCAGGCGCCAGCGCTGCCAGCTGGCCCATCCCAGCAGCAAGATGAAACCAAGGGAGCTGGCCAGCGCCAGCCACTGCCAGTCAAGCGTGGGGCGAGTATTGAAACAGATCGCTCCGACTCGCTCTTCACAAGTACCAGCTGTGCGGCTATCCAGCGTCACGCCAAGCCGCTCGGCCAGCGGTTGCCACTGCCCGGCGCCATAGCGACGCCACTGCTGTTCTGCGAGCAGCCAGAGGTGACCCGATTGCAGCAGCCAGCGCTCACCCCGCAGCAGGGCGTCGAGGTTGTCATCATCAAGCTCGCCAAGCAGCCCCAACTGATCGCGCCGCTCCCGCACATGGAGCAAAGCGTTGAGCCCGGCGGACGGATGATCAGCCAGCCAGCGGGCAGTGCTGGAGCCGCCCAACGGATAGATTGGGTGAGCGGCAAACCAGCTGATCGAGGGGGCAGCCCCATGGCCGCAAAGCGCCTGCAGCAGTGGCAGCCACTCGGCGGGCAAGTCATTCTCTGTCCCGCACTCCTGCTGATAGCGGTAGATGGCCTGCAACTGGCGCAGCTGATAACGCTGCCAGGCGGGATAGAGGGAGTCGGGAGCGATCAGGCGCCGGTCGAGCCGCTGCACCTCGTCAAGAGGCAGCGCCTGTTCGGGAGCCTGCCTGGCCAGCTCGCCCGCCAGACGATCCGCCAGCAGCCCGGCCAGCACGGGAGAAGCCATGCCGTAGCAGATCAGGGAGCAGAGCAGCAGGATCAGGCGCATGGGTTCAACTCGAGATGACTCCGAATGAAGACACAGCAGATCACTGCGCCATAAAAAATGTCAGCGCCATTTTTCAATGGCGCTGACATCCGGTCAACCGCTAACGGCATTGGCGCGGCTCGCGCCAGCCCATATGAACCGTCACCTACTTGAACAGCCCTTTGAGCAGCTGGTCGGCCACCCCTTTGACGGCCTCGTTGTCGGCCTTGTCCCCCAGCAGCTTCTTGAGGCCGCGTTCGGCCTCCTTGCGCGCCTTCTCCTCCAGCAGCTTGTTGTTGCTGAGCAGCGCCTTTACGTCGAGCTGGTAGCTGAGCGCCTGCCAGTGGCCGCCGATCCGCACCGGAATGGAGATCTCCTTCAGCTCGTCCACGTCCTTGCCTCCCTGCCCCTTGCTGCTCTCGACGATGGAGGTGAGGAACAGGAAGTCGAGGCTCTCCGGCACCAGCGCCGTCTGCCCCTCGCCCTTGACCCGCAAGGCCGGGGCAAAGAGCTGGATGTCGTTGCTGCGGGCGATGCCATCGGCAATCAGGAAGCTGGCGGTCAGGGCGCTGAAGTCGGTCTTGCGCGCCTCCTTCACCTGCTCGGCTCCCTTGCCGGTGAGGGTGGCCCGCGCCTCGCGGATCATCTCCGGCAGGTTGATGCCGTGCAGGGCGCCGTCACTCAGCTTCAATGTCACCTTACCCTGCATCCCGTTGCGCAGCGCCAGCGCGGAGAGACCACGGCCCTGCACCTGCACATCGAGATCGCCCTTGCCCTCCAGCAGATCGCTCTGAGCCAGAGTCTGAAGCAAGGGACGGATGTTCACTCCGGCCACCTGCTTGTGCACCTTGTAGGTGGCGGGTTGCTGGCGTGCATCGAGAACTCCGTTAGCGTTTACCTGACCGCCAGCTACGGTCGCGCTGAACTGTTTGAGCGTCAGCAGTCCCTTAGCCAGAGCCACCTGCAGATCGACTGCGCCAAGATCCAGCCCTTTCAGACGCAGGCTGCCGAGTTGCAGCCGACCATCCAGATCCACCCCTTTGAGCGCGCCCAGATCCGGTTCGACAGTGGAGAGGGCTTCGCTCTTACCGCTTACCGCTTTATTGCCACTTGTAGCGGCATTGGAGGCTCCGGCCGCCGGTTTGCTCTCTTTCGCCTGCGCAGGTGTGGTCGGTGTCGCTTTGGCGAGCCATTTGTCGAGATCCAGCTTCTCCCCCTTGAGATCGAAAGTGATCGCGGGAACAGTACCAAGCTGCACGGATCCATCACCACTCAGCAGCGCCTCATCGGCACTCATCACCAGCTTGCTCAGGGTAATCAACTGCTTGTCGAGCTCGGCGCGGGCAAACCCGGCCAGTTTCAGCTTCATCTGCGGGCGCGGCAGCGCACCACCTTCCAGCGCAGCCGTCAGCAGCACATCGGAGAGCTCGGCCAGCTTCATCTCTTTATCGAGCCGTCCCTTGAGCGTTCCTTCCAGCGAACCTGCCAGTAAAGCTTGCTGCCCCTCGACCTTGGCTCCTTTCAGCGCCAACGTGAGATTGCTCCACTCACCAAGGGCCAGTCGGTCTCCCTTGATGGAGAAACTGTCGAGTCGCAGGGCGGGTTCACTCAGGCCGCCACTGAGGCTCAGATCTTTCAGTTCACTGGCCATCACCTCCTGCACTAGCTTGATCTGGGTCTGCCCTTTAATATCGAAAGCGAGCTTGTCGGCACTCCCCTTCGCGGCCAGCGTCACGGGTACCCACTGACCGGTGGCCAGCTGCCCCATATCGAGATCGAGTCGATCCAGTCGCAGCGACGTGCCGCTGCGATCATCCTGTACAAGCGCACTGGCCTGGGAGAGCGCGACACCCTGCAAGCTGATCTGCCAGTGCTTGCTATCAGAGGTTGGCGCAGGGGTTGCGGGGACGACCGGTTCGCTTGCATCAGCAGTGGCATCTTTGATCAGACCGCTCAGATTGGAGCTGCCATCCGCCTTGGTCTGGATAAAGAGATGGGCGCCACTCAGGGTCACCTTGCCGATCTCCAGACGATGTGAGAGCAGCGGCAACAGGGCCACCGAGGCCTCGCCCTGTTCGAAACGAATCAGATCCGGCTCGGCAAAACCGGCCGGATTGCGCAGAGCCACCTTCTCCAGCGAGAGGCCGAGACTCGGCCAGAAACGCCAGTCAATCTCCCCCGCCATCACCAGTTCCCGGCCCGTGCTCTTGCGCACCTGTTCAGCCAGCTGGGGCTTGAATTGATTGGGGTCGATAAGGCTTATCAGCGTCACTATGGCCAGCAAGGCAGCCACGGCGATGCCGAGCAAGATGAGAACTATCTTCTTCACGATATGCTCCTTGAATCCGGATCCACTGCAGACTATACCACTCACCGTCTGACGAATGGCGTCTGCGGGACAAAAGCGGACAAGGATGAGACAGGGATGGTCGCTGCCAATCCCCATCGTCATCAGCAGGGATCAGGCTTGCAAAGGGGATTGCTGCAACCGCGCCATAGCTGTGCGCGTCGACTCGAAAGCAAAGCGGGGCAAGGGGATATCGCGGATCTTCAGCCAGTGACAGGCGGCGACATCGTCAGCTGGCTGGATGACCGGTTTTTCGCTCAGCTTGATGGCAAAGAAGGTGTCACAGGTGTGATAGGTGATGCCATCGTAGGGATAGATATTGGGGAATGAGCCAAGATAGGTGCAAGGATGAGCGCTGACATCGAGTCCCAGCTCCTCCTGCAACTCGCGCACCAGCGCCACCTCCAGCGACTCGCCGGGATCGACAAATCCTCCAGGCAGATCCAGCAACCCCTTGCCCGGATTGCCGGCCCTCACCGCAACCAGCACCTCGTCCTGCCAGCAAAGCGCCACCATCACCGCCGTCGCCACATTCTGGAAAAAATGAAAACCGCAGCCACAGCGAAACTCTTTGGGGCTGACGCTCTGCAAGGTTTGTCCCCCGCATTTTGGACAAAACATGGGCTATCTCCGACGAAATAAAGCGCCATTTTACGCTTTCTGGGCCATTTTTTATGAGTGAAACAGACAGGGATGATTGGAAATTCAAGAGGAGGGGAATAAAACGGGGCAATTATCAGGCGATTTGCTGATTTTCAGACAATAAAAAACCCCGCTCGATGAGCGGGGTTCTTAAATTGGGTGCCTGGCAGTGTCCTACTCTCGCATGGCGAATGCCACACTACCATCGG
>NZ_JBSTYQ010000028.1:0-32613 GCF_054052385.1 Aeromonas sp. 25-AL00135
TAATCGCGCTGTGTCCGTTTCACACCTTGTCCCATCGGGTTCTCCATTTATTGGGGGGGAAAGGTGTAAACCATATTCAGGACGGCACAACAAGAAGAATCCGGGCGTTAAATTCACAGCTCCTGCCACCGGTGTGGTTTCAGAGATCAACCGTGGTGCCAAACGTGTTCTCCAGTCTGTGGTCATCGACCTCGACGGTTCCGATGAACAGGTGACGTTTGAGCATTTTGCCTCTGCCGAGCTGGCCAAGCTCGAGCGCAGCAAGGTGCAAGAGATCCTGGTCGCATCAGGTCAGTGGACTGCGTTGCGTACCCGTCCATTCAGCAAAGTCCCCGCGGTAGCGTCTGCCCCGCGCGCCATCTTTGTGACTGCAATGGACACCAACCCGCTGGCAGCCGATGCCGAGCTGATTATCAAGGAACAGCCGCAGGCCTTCCTCGATGGTCTGGCCGTATTGACCCGCCTGACCGACGGCGCCGTCTACGTCTGTAAAGGCGAAGGCAGTCTGCCCCACTCTCCACTGGCTCAGGTCAAGGAAGAGATCTTCGTTGGTCCGCACCCTGCCGGTCTGCCGGGTACCCATATCCACTTCCTGGATCCGGTCAGCAGCACCAAGGTGCAGTGGCACATCAACTATCAGGATGTGATCGCATTCGGCAAGCTATTCACCACCGGTCAGATCTTCACTGACAAGGTGATCGCGCTGGCTGGCCCGAACGTGCTCAAGCCGCGTCTGCTGCGTACCCGTCTGGGCGCCTGCATCAGCCAGCTCACCAACAATGAGCTGCGTGCCGACGAAAACCGTATCATCTCCGGTTCTATCCTGAGTGGTGCCAAAGCCGAAGGTGTTCACGACTACCTGGGCCGCTACCACAATCAGGTTTGCG
This sequence comes from Aeromonas sp. 25-AL00135, assembly GCF_054052385.1. Classification (NCBI taxonomy): domain Bacteria; kingdom Pseudomonadati; phylum Pseudomonadota; class Gammaproteobacteria; order Aeromonadales; family Aeromonadaceae; genus Aeromonas; species Aeromonas sp. 25-AL00135. The sequence continues at coordinate 888 of NZ_JBSTYQ010000028.1, forward strand.
TGCTGGGTGAAGGGCGCGAGAAAGAGTTCCTGGGCTGGATCAACCCCAGCGCCAACAAGTTCTCTATCACCCGTACCACCCTCTCTCATCTGATGAAGGGCAAGCTGATCAACTTCACCACCACTACCAACGGTAGTGACCGTTCCATGGTGCCTATCGGCAACTATGAGCGGGTGATGCCACTCGACATCCTGCCAACCCTGCTGCTGCGGGACATGGTCTCCGGCGATACCGACGGTGCGCAAGCACTGGGCTGCCTGGAGCTGGATGAGGAAGATTTGGCGCTCTGTACCTTTGTCTGCCCCGGCAAGACAGAGTACGGCCCGATCTTGCGTGAGTGCCTGACCAAGATTGAACTGGAAGGTTAAGCGATGAGTTTCAAGCAACTTCTTGAAAATATGGAACACCACTTCGAACCGGGTGGAAAGTACGCCAAGTACTATGCCCTGTTCGAAGCGGCGTACACCCTGTTCTACACCCCGGGTAGCGTTACCCGCAACGCCTCCCACGTTCGTGATGCGCTCGATCTGAAGCGCATGATGATCATGGTGTGGCTGGCCGTGTTCCCGGCCATGTTCTGGGGCATGTACAACGTTGGTAACCAGGCGATTGCCGCCATTGCCCACATGGGCTCGGCTGCTGGTGCCAGCAGCTGGCAATATGCGCTGGCTACCATGCTGGGCGCCTCCCTCGATCCGGCTGTAGCCGGTATCGGCAGCAAGATGCTGATCGGCGCCACCCACTTCTTCCCGATCTACATCACCGTCTTCTTTGTCGGTGGTTTCTGGGAAGTGCTGTTCGCCATGGTGCGCAAACACGAGATCAACGAAGGCTTCTTCGTGACCTCCATTCTGTTTGCCCTGATCGTGCCGCCCGAGCTGCCCCTGTGGCAAGCTGCGCTGGGTATCACCTTCGGTGTGGTGATGGCCAAAGAGGTGTTCGGTGGTACCGGCAAGAACTTCCTGAACCCGGCGCTCGCTGGTCGTGCGTTCCTGTTCTTCGCCTACCCGGGCCAGATCTCCGGTGACGCCGTGTGGGTTGCCGTTGACGGTTTCTCCGGCGCAACAGCCCTGAGCCAGTGGGCCCAAGGCGGCCAGATGGCGCTGATCAACGGTGCAACCGGCCAGGCTATCAGCTGGATGGACGCTTTCCTGGGTAACCTGCCGGGTTCCATCGGTGAAGTCTCTACCCTGATGATCCTGCTGGGTGCCGCCATGATCGTCTACATGCGCATCGCCTCCTGGCGCATCATCGCCGGCGTGATGATCGGTATGATCGCCACCTCCCTGCTGTTCAACGTCATCGGTTCCGATACCAACCCCATGTTCAACATGCCGTGGCACTGGCATCTGGTACTGGGTGGCTTCGCCTTCGGTATGGCCTTCATGGCGACCGACCCTGTCTCCGCAGCCTTTACCAACAAAGGCAAGTGGTGGTATGGCGCCCTGATCGGCGTAATGGTCGTGCTGGTTCGCGTGGTCAACCCTGCGTTCCCGGAAGGCATGATGCTGGCCATTCTGTTTGCGAACCTGTTTGCTCCCCTGTTTGACCACTTCGTCGCTCAGGCAAACATCAAGCGGAGGATTGCTCGTGGCGTTTAATAAAGATTCAACCCTCGGCACCGTCAGCGTGGTCACCGGCCTCTGTCTGGCCTGTTCCATCGTGGTATCCGTTGCCGCTGTGGGCCTGCGTTCTACCCAGCAGGAAAACAAGGCGCTGGACAAGCAGAGCAACATTCTCGCCGTAGCCGGTGTGGATGTAAGCGAAGTGGCCAAGCGCGACCTGGCCAAGCTGTACGGCGAGAAGATCGAAGCGCGTCTGGTGGATCTGGCGACCGGTGACTTTGTTGACGGCGATGCCGACAACTTCGACACCAAGCAGGCAGCCAAAGATCCGGCCCGCAGCATCCGTCTTGCCGCCGCTGACGACAAGGCCAGCCTGCGTCAGATCTCCAAGCAGATCCCGGTATTCTTCGCCAAGGATGCCGAAGGCAAGATCGACAGCATCATCCTGCCCATCTACGGTCAGGGTCTGTGGTCGACCATGTATGCCTTCGTCGCCGTTGCCGCTGATGGCCAGACCATCAAGGGCATCACCTACTATGACCACGGTGAAACACCGGGTCTGGGTGGCGAGATCGAAAACCCGGCCTGGCAGGCGCTGTTCAAGGACAAGAAACTGTTCGACCAGAATGGCATGCCGGCGCTGCGCGTCATCAAGGGCCATGCTCCGGCGGGCTCCGAGCACGAGATCGATGGTCTCTCCGGTGCCACTCTGACCGGTAACGGTGTACAGCATACCTTCGACTTCTGGATGGGTCCCAAGGGCTTTGGTCCTTTCCTGGCCAAGGTTCGTGCAGGAGAAATCAACAATGGCTGACAAGAGCGAAATGAAGAAGTTGCTGTTGACGCCTGTGCTGGGCAACAACCCCATCGCCTTGCAGGTGCTGGGTGTCTGTTCTGCACTGGCGGTTACCAGCCAGATGAAAACTGCGTTTGTAATGACCCTCGCGGTCATGGCGGTCACCGCCTTCTCAAACCTGTTCATCTCGCTGATCCGCAACCAGATCCCGAACAGCGTCCGGATCATCGTGCAGATGGCGATCATCGCCTCACTGGTTATCGTGGTTGACCAGGTGCTCAAGGCGTACGCCTATGACATCTCCAAGCAACTGTCGGTCTTCGTGGGTCTGATCATCACCAACTGTATCGTAATGGGCCGCGCCGAAGCGTACGCCATGAAGAGTGCCCCGCTACCCTCCTTCCTGGATGGTATCGGCAACGGTCTGGGCTATGGTGCCATTCTGCTGAGTGTCGCGACCGTGCGTGAACTGCTGGGCTCCGGCACCTGGTTCGGCATCGAGTTGCTGCCGCTGGTGAACAACGGTGGCTGGTATGTGCCCAACGGCCTGCTGCTGCTGCCGCCGAGTGCATTCTTCATCATTGGTCTGATCATTTGGGGCGTACGCACCAAGGATCCCAAGCAGGTGGAGGCGAAGGATTAAGGTATGGAACACTATCTGAGTCTGTTGATTAAATCGATCTTCATCGAAAACCTGGCACTCTCCTTCTTCTTGGGGATGTGTACCTTCCTGGCGGTGTCCAAGAAGGTCAAGACCTCCATGGGTCTGGGTATTGCCGTTATTGTGGTGCAGACCATCGCGGTTCCTGCCAACAACCTGATCTACAACTACGTGCTTAAAGATGGCGCTCTGGTATCCGGTCTGGATCTGAGCTTCCTGAGCTTCATCACCTTCATCGGTGTGATTGCAGCACTGGTACAGATCCTGGAGATGGCGCTGGACAAGTACTTCCCGGCACTCTACAACGCGCTGGGTATCTTCCTGCCGCTCATCACCGTGAACTGCGCCATCTTCGGTGGCGTCTCCTTCATGGTGCAGCGTGACTACAACTTCATGGAGTCTGTGGTCTACGGTGTGGGTTCAGGGGCAGGCTGGATGCTGGCGATCGTTGCGCTGGCTGGTATCCGCGAGAAGATGAAGTATTCCGATGTTCCGGAAGGCCTGCGTGGTCTGGGCATCACCTTCATCACCGCCGGTCTGATGGCGCTGGGCTTCATGTCCTTCTCTGGTATCTCCCTGTAATCGGCTTTCCTGCAATCAGAAAGGAACGATAGATGGAAATTATTTTGGGTGTGGTCATGTTTACCGTGATCCTGCTGGCACTGGTGGCAGTCATTCTGTTCGCCAAGTCCAAGCTGGTGACCGCGGGCGACGTGACAATCAGCATCAATGGTGACCCGGCCAAGGCTGTGACCAGCCCGGCCGGTGGCAAGCTGCTCGGCGTGCTGGCTGGCAGCGGTATCTTCGTCTCCTCCGCCTGTGGCGGCGGTGGCTCCTGCGGCCAGTGCAAGGTACGGGTGAAATCCGGTGGCGGCGACATTCTGCCGACCGAACTGGATCACATCAGCAAGGGCGAAGCCCGTCATGGCGAGCGTCTGGCCTGTCAGGTTACCGTTCGCTCCGACATGGATATCGAACTGCCGGAAGAGATCTTCGGGGTGAAGAAGTGGGAATGTACTGTTATCTCCAACGATAACAAGGCCACCTTCATCAAGGAGCTCAAGCTGCAGATCCCCGATGGCGAGAGCGTGCCATTCCGCGCCGGTGGTTATATCCAGATTGAAGCCCCGGCTCACCACGTGCACTACAAGAACTTCGATATTCCCGAGGAGTATCGCGGTGACTGGGATCGCTTCAAGATTTTTGAGCTGGAGTCCAAGGTCGATGAGCCGATCATCCGTGCCTACTCCATGGCCAACTATCCGGAAGAGTTCGGCATCATCATGCTGAACGTGCGTATCGCGACCCCGCCCCCGAGCAACTGGACTGCCCCTCCGGGACAGATGTCCTCCTACATCTTCAGCCTGAAGGCTGGCGACAAGGTGACGATCTCCGGTCCGTTCGGTGAGTTCTTCGCCAAAGACACCGATGCCGAAATGGTATTCATCGGTGGTGGTGCAGGTATGGCGCCGATGCGTTCCCATATCTTCGACCAGCTGCGTCGCCTGAAGTCCAAGCGCAAGATGAGCTTCTGGTACGGTGCCCGTTCCAAGCGCGAAATGTTCTATGTCGAAGACTTTGACATGCTCGCCGCCGAGAACGAGAACTTCACCTGGAACGTCGCCCTGTCTGATCCGCAACCGGAAGACAACTGGGACGGCTACACCGGCTTCATCCACAACGTGCTCTACGAGAACTATCTCAAGAACCACGAAGCACCGGAAGATTGCGAGTTCTACATGTGTGGACCTCCGGTGATGAATGCTGCCGTCATCAACATGCTCAAAGACTTGGGCGTTGAAGACGAAAACATCCTGTTGGATGACTTTGGTGGTTAATCCATGCACAGTGTTGTAAAGACCTGGCTAGCCTTCGGGCTAGCCTTTTTCTTGACTGGGTGCGGTCAGGAGACGGTCCAATCCAAACCGGAGATCCACATCACCGGCAGCACCATGGGCACTTATTACTCCATCAAGGTGGCAGACAGCGCCATCAGCGATCCGGCCAAGCTTCAAGCTGAGGTGGATGTGTTGCTGGAGCGGGTCAACGACCAGATGTCGACCTATCGCCCCGATTCCGAACTGTCGCGCTTCAACCAGAGCCGTGACAACAAACCGGTTGTGGTCTCCCGCGATACCGCACGGGTCGTCACAGAGGCCATTCACATTGGCCGTGAGAGCCAGGGGGCGCTGGACGTCACCGTTGGCCCCTTGGTCAATCTGTGGGGCTTTGGCCCGGACAAGAAGCCGACCAAGGTCCCTTCCGACGAGCTGATCACCCAGACTCGCCAGAAGACCGGTCTGGGCAACCTGCACGTCATCACCTCGGTGGATGCCGACACCCTGCAAAAAGACATTCCGGATCTCTACGTCGATCTCTCCGCCATCGCCAAGGGCTTTGGTGTGGACAAGGTAGCCGAGTATCTGGAGTCACTGGGTGCGCGCAACTATCTGGTGGAGATTGGCGGCGAGCTGCGGATCAATGGCGTCAACGGCAAGGGTCACCCCTGGCGCGTGGCCATCGAGAAGCCCACCGCAGGCACCGGCACGGTGCAAGAGGTGATCGTGCCCGGTGACAACGGGGTGGCCACCTCCGGCGATTACCGCAACTACTATGAACTGGATGGTCAGCGCTTCTCCCACACCATAGATCCGCGCAGCGGCAAGCCGATCCAGCACCGTCTGGTATCGGTCACCGTGATCCACCCCTCCTGCATGACCGCAGACGGGCTGGCCACCGTGTTTATGGTGATGGGGACCGAGAAGAGCCTGGCCTATGCCAACGAGCGCGGCCTGGCGATCTTCGTGATCACCAAGACCGACAACGGCTTTGAAGAGGCTTACTCCGATGCCTTCAAGCCCTATCTGGTCAAGAAGTAAGAGGTAGAGATGCAGATATTTCTGATCACCTTTGGGGTATTCATGCTGGTGATAGCCGCCATGGCTATCGGTTACATCTTCCAGAAGAAGACCATCTCCGGCTCCTGTGGCGGTCTGGGTAGCGTCGGCATCGAGAAAGAGTGCGATTGCCCGGAACCCTGTGACAACCGCAAGAAGAAGATGGCCAAGGAAGAGGCCCGTCGCAAGATGCTGGAAGAGAACCGCATCATCTGATGACTCTGGTTTTTCGGTAAACAAAAGCGCGCCATCGGCGCGCTTTTTACTGGCCGTTATCTTGCGTTAACGGTCAGGGCTGACGTTCGATATAGAGGATCACCTCACCCAAATGGATACCGAACTTGCTGATCTCGGCACGATTGATCAGACGATCTTCGTCCAGCAGGTACATCCAGTCATCGAAGCTCACCCGCACCACCTCGCCATCCGGCAGCGCCAGATCGAGCTGATAACGCCAGTTGAGGGCGAACCCTTGGGCTTTACCCACCGCCTCCCCCACCACATCGGAAGCTGTACCTCGCCAGTGACCGTCAACCCCCTTGTTCAGATACCAGGTACGGGTCTGTTGGCGGCCATCATCAAAGTAGAACTGCTCGAACAGCTCTCCCTTGCCATCCTTCCAACGACCCACCATCTCGACCCGAAAGCGACTGGTCACTTCGCCGCTGCGGTCGGTCACCAGGCCGTGAGCCACCAGTTTGCCATTGAAGAAACGGGCGAGATCCCAGTTTGGCCCCTGCCCCCGATAGTCATCGAGACTGGCACCACAGCCGCTCAGCAGCAAAAAAGGGAGCAGCAGCAACCAGCGGTATGCACGATAGAAGGACATCAGAGACTCCATGTTCAGGGTTGGCCACGCAGGCGGCGGGTAAGGGCGGGATCGCGGCTGTTGTCAGCCAGCCAGATGGCGAGAAAAGCGGCCGAGAATTGCGGATCGGCCAGGGTGCCGAGGGACTTCTCCTGCCACCAGAAGTGGCCTGCCCCGCTCTTGTCGACATAGAAGGTGAGCTTGTCGCCTGCCTGCACATCGGGCCAGAGTGCAGCGAGCTGGCCGAGCCAGCGCTGACGTTCGGCGTCGGAGCCAAGACCGAGTCGCTGCCACTCGGCGGCAGTGGCGCTCAGCAGATCTTCCCGCTCGATGGCTCTGGCATAGGTGAGGGTCAGGGCCTGCGGATAGTGACCGGGCTGATAGCGCCCGCTTTCACTGTAGAGGGTGGCATCGTAGAGCTTGAACCAGAGCCAGTTCATCTCCCCCTGCCCGACCGGGCGCAACTGCTGCCAGGGAGCGGCAGAAGCCTGCACTGCGGTTGCAGCCAAGAGCGCAAACGCCAGCAGTAGCGGGTTAATTCCACCCCATATGCCAGTGGTTGGGGTCTTCCAGTTCATGCCAGTCCATCTCCTGTTCTTGCAGGGTGTTGATATCCTGCATCACCACCTGCACCAGCCGACCTTGCGCATCCCGCTGGCAGGCAACCACCAGATAGAAGCGATCAGTCAGCTCATGCTGGCTCTCTTTGGTCCATTTGGAAAAAAGCAACGAGTCGGTCGAAAAGGTGTTTGTCATGACTCACCCTCCAGCTTGACCATTACCCACAGGAGTACGGGTAACCACCACATCCAGATCACTGCCAGCAGCGCCGTGCTGATCCAGATGCCCCAGGGTAAGTGTACTGCCCCCATGGCGGCCCCCGCCACATAGGAGGAAGTGCCGCCAAATACGCCAAACAGCGCCTGCTGCCAGCGAGGCAAGCGCAGCAGCCAGCGCATACCGTGGGCCAGCGTCAGGGCAAAACCGAGCCAGAGCAGCACCAGCCAGAGGGGAAAACCGGACGGGAACCGGAACAGGCCGAGCTGCCAGAGCAGGACATCCAGCAGACAGCCGGCCACCGCGATGGGAAGCAGCCGCCAGTCACGCTGGCGGCTGGGTGAGAAGAGAAAGTGCAGCAGCAACATTGCCAGCAGCGGGCCCGGCTGCTGCCACTTCACCGCCAGCAACCAGTAGAGGTTGAACCCCAGCAGGTGAGCCCACTGCCACATGGTCAGTGACCGCTTACTGGCACATCACCCGACCAGCCAGCCGGACCCGGCTTGGCGGCCTCCAGCTGCACCAGACTGATGGTGCGCTCCCAGAATCCCCCCTCGCAATAGGCAAAGTAGAAGTGCCACAGCCGGATGAAATCCTGGCTGTAACCGAGCTTGGGCAGCTCGGGCGCCAGCGCCAGAAACCGCTCGCACCAGTGAGCCAGGGTACGGGCATAGTGATGACCGTGATCGTGCAACCGCACCAGCTGCATGTCGGTCTCCCGCGCCAGCAACCCCGCCATCTGGGAGACGCTCGGCAGGCAGCCACCGGGGAAGATGTAGCGCTGGATGAAATCGACTCCGCGCAAATACTGGGCATGGCGCTGATCGGCGATGGTGATGGCCTGGATGAGCAGGCGACCACCGGGTTTGAGCAGCCGCGACAGCTGGCGGAAATAGTCGGGCAGGAAAGCGTGCCCCACCGCCTCGATCATCTCGATGGAGACCAGCTTGTCATAGGTGCCCTCCAGCTTGCGGTAATCCTCCAGCAGCAAGGTGATGCGATCCCCCAGCCCCTCCCGCGCAATCCACTCCTTGGCATAGTCATGCTGGGCCCGGGAGATGGTAGTAGTGGTCACCCGGCAGCCATAGTGGCGGGCGGCATAGACGGCGAGGCCACCCCAGCCGGTACCGATCTCCAGCAGATGATCATCAGGTCCCAGCTCCAGTCGCTCGCAGATGGTGCGCAACTTGGCTTGCTGACCCTCTTCCAGAGTGGCCTCGGCGCTCGGATAGATGGCGCTCGAGTACTGCATATGGCTGTCGAGAAACCCCTGATAGAGGGTATTGCCGAGATCGTAGTGGGCGGCGATGTTGGAGCGCGAACCGGTCAGGGTATTGCGGTTGAGCCAGTGGCGCACCTTGTTGAAGGGGAAGCTGAGCCAGCCGAGGCGCCGTTCGAGGGAGTCGAGCAGGGTCAGATTGCGGGCCAGCAGCCGCACCAGCGCCACCGGGTCCGGGCTGGTCCAGAGTCCCTCCACCCAGGTTTCTCCGGCGGCAATGCTGCCCCCCAGCAACAGGCGACGATAGAAGGCAGGATCCAGCACCACCAGTTCGGCATGCAGATCGGTACCCGCGACGCCAAAGCTGTGGCGCTCACCGCCATCCCGCAGCAGCAGCTGGCCATGTTCGAGGCGACCCAGCAGATTGAGCAGCAGTTGCCTTGCCCCCTTGTCGATGAAAGAGGCAGAGAGGGTTGATTGAGCAAGTTCCATTAGCGGCTCTCCGGATGGGTAAATATCGGGGTTCGTTTGATAAATAGACGCAGGGCCTGCCAGTAGATCCCGAGCAGCACCTTCATGGTCATCCAGGGCCAGCGGGCCAGCAGGGCCACCAGCCCCTTGCGCGACAAGGGTTCGCGAGTGAGCGCCAGGGTTGCGTCAAACAGCTTGGCTTCACCGGATACGGGATGACTCTCGATATGGATCAGTGTCTCCTGTGCGGGCGGCCTGATCCGCCAGTGATAACGCATCGCCAGCCCCATAAAGGGGGAGACGTGAAAATCCTTGTCATGGGGCGCCAGCGCCGCCAGATCCAGCAGGTAGTAGTGACGCTCATTCCAGGGGGTGTTCGACACCTCCGCCAGCAGATAGCGCGCCTCGCCCTGCCGGTAGCAGAAGTAGAAGTTAACCGGGCTGAAGTAGAATCCCAGACAGCGCACATTGCCGAGCAGCAGCACCCGCCCCTCGGGCTCGGCATCGCCACCCAGCTCGCTCACCTTCTGCCACACCGCCTGCTTGAGGCATCCCTCACTCCCCTTGAGATAGTCATGGCGGTGAAACGAAAGCAGTCCCGAGCGCTCCACACCGAACCAGCGCCCCTGATCGAGCTGCGGCAGCTCGTCGAGATCCAGTCCCAGCATAAAGAGGCTGTAGGAGAAGGCGTGAGCCCGCGGTGCAAAACGGCGGTGGCGCACCGAGCCCTGCCAGATGGCGCTGGTCACGCCAGCCAGTTCGTCTGTACGCTCATGTTCGGTGGCCACGGTGGCGCCGTTCATAGCTCGGCTCCGAAGCGCCTGGCGACATCCAGCGCGCTGCGCACCCCATCCTCGTGGAAGCCGTTGTACCAGTAGGCGCCACAGAAATGGGTGTGCTGCTGGCCGCAGATCTCCGCACGCCGTTGCTGGGCGGCGATGGAGGCCTGATTGAACACCGGATGGTGGTAGACGAAGCGGCGCAGCACCTTGCTCTCATCCACCTTGCCCTTGGGGTTGAGGCTGACGCAGAAGGGCTCCGGCGAGTTCACCCCCTGCAGGATGTTCATGTTGTAGCTCACCAGTGGCCGCGCCTCGTCATTGCCATCGAGCTGATAGTTCCAGCTGGCCCATGCCTTGCGGCGGGTGGGCAGGCAGCTAGCATCGGTGTGGAGCCAGACATCGTTGGCCTGATAGGGCATGTCGCCGAGGATGGCCTGCTCCCGCTCGCCGGGATCCGCCAGCAGCGCCAGCGCCTGATCGCTGTGACAGGCGAAGATCACCTCGTCAAACCGCTCCTCACCGTAACTACTCTGAATCACCACGCCATCCGCATCCCGCCGTACGCTCTGCACCGGACAGACGAGGCGGATCTGCGACTGCCAACCCGCGGTAAGGGGGCCGATATATTCCCGCGAGCCGCCCGGGATCACGTACCACTGGGGGCGATTGGCCACATCCAGCAGGCCATGGTTGGCAAAAAAGCGCAGGAAGAAGCCAAGGGGAAAGGCGCGCATATCGGCCAGGGTCGATGACCAGATCGCCGCTCCCATCGGCAAGATGTAGTGGCGGGCGAAGTAGTCGCTAAACTCCCCCGCCAGCAGAAAGTCTCCCAGCGTCAGCTCGGGGCCAGCACCCTGATGTTGACCATCTGCCAGCCAGGCCCGAGCATCCCGGTTGAAGCGCAAAATCTCGCCAACAAAACCGTAGAAACGGGGGCTCAACAGATTGCTACGCTGGGCAAACAGGGTGTCGAGGTTGTGGCCGTTATACTCCAGCCCCTCCGGGCTCTTCACCGAGAAGCTCATCTCGGCCGGTTGCCGCGCCATGCCGATCCGCGCCAGCAACTTCAAGAAGTTGGGGTAGGTGCGATCGTTGAAGACGATAAAGCCGGTGTCGATGGCATAGCTGCGGCCAGCCTGATTCACATCGACGGTCGCAGTGTGGCCGCCCAGAGTCGGCGCCGCCTCGAACAGGGTGATGTCATGGCGTTTGTGGAGCAGAAAACCGGCGGTGAGCCCCGAGATCCCTGAACCGACGATGGCGATCTTTTTCTTCATGAATGGCTTCCTTTCGATACGAGTGCGCGGCCAAGGCGCAGCCAGAGCCCCACCGGCAGTGCACCAAGTAGGCGCAGCAACCAGATGAAACGGCGGGGAAAGTGGATCTGGTGACGACCAGCGGTCAGCCCGTCCATGATGGCGCGAGAGGCCTGCTCCACCGTCACCAGACAGGGCATGGGAAAATCATTTTTGGCGGTGAGCGGCGTCTGGACAAAGCCGGGGCGGATCAGGGTCACCCCGATCCCTTTGCTGGCCAAATCGAGGCGCAAGGTATCCGCCAGATAGTCGAGGGCCGCCTTTGAGGCGCCATAGGCCTCGGCTCGTGGCAGCGGCAGCCAGCTCACCGATGAGCTGACGATGGCCAGCCGAGATCCCGCCCCTAGCAACGGCAAGAAGGCGGCCAGCGCATGGCCGGTGGCGGTCAGATTGGTCTCAATCACCCGGGCAAACAGCTCGCTGTCAAACCCCTCCGCCACATCCATGTACTCGCAGTTGCCTGCGTTGAGGATCAGCAGATCGAGAGATGGCAGCGTAGCAGCCACCCCGCTCATTGCGGCCAGATCACGGGCATCGAACTGCAGCGGCGTGACGCCATCCAGCCCCAGCGCCTGCAGCCGTTCGCCATCGCGGCCACAACCCCACACCTGCCAGCCGGCGCGCCGGTAATCCAGCGCCAACTGGAGACCTATGCCGGAGGTCGCGCCGGTGATAAGCACTCGGCCGCTCATGCGCCAAGCCTCATCTTGATGGTGCGCACCACGGGCCCGAGCAGCGGCAACTGCTCGTAGAGCATGGCGCCCAGGTCAAAATAGTCCCTGTGCTGGCACACCTTGCCCGCCTCGTCGAATTCGAGGCGGGTGGCCCCCTCCACCGTCACCGGCTCACCACCACGCAATCTGGGGTGAGAGAAGGTCATAGTCCAGCCGAGCCAGGCCTGCGGCCCTTGTTGCTGCTGACTGGTGATGACGAAACGGCAGTAGGCGAGGCGCTGATAGAGGGCGGCAAAATAGTCGCCAAGGGCCGCCAGCCCCTCAATGCAGTGAGCCGGGTCGGTAAAGACCACCTGTTCGGCATAGACCTCGGGCAAGCGGTGCAACTGCTGTTTGTCCAGTTGCTGATAGAGGCCAATAAAGCGGGCCAGCGGCTCGTTCATCCTATTTCTCCAGAGAGCGAAACATCTCGATGGCTCTCACCCGGGCAACGGCGTGATCCACCATGGGTGCCGGATAATCCTGTCGCCCCTTGAGCCGCAGCCAGTCGTGGGGCTGATGCACATAAGCGGGGGGAATATCGGCAAGTTCAGTTACCCAGGTACGGATAAACTCCCCTTGTGGATCAAATCGTTGCCCCTGAGTGGTGGGGTTGAACACCCGAAAATAGGGCGCCGCATCGGCACCGGTCCCCGCCGCCCACTGCCAGCCGCCGTTGTTGGCCGCCAGATCCCCATCGATGAGCCGACTCATGAAATAATCCTCCCCGAGCCGCCAGTGGATATGGAGATCCTTGGTGAGAAAGCTCGCCACTATCATCCGCAGCCGGTTGTGCATCCAGCCGGTGGTGTTGAGACAGCGCATCGCCGCATCGACAATGGGGTAACCGGTACGTCCCTCGCACCAGGCGGCGAAGGCATCCGGATCCCAGCTCCACGGCAAGGCCGCCGTCTCGGGCTTGAAGGGACGATTCATGGAGAGGGCCGGGATCAGCACCAGCAGGTGTCGATAGAACTCGCGCCAGACCAGCTCATTGAGCCAGACAAAGCCGGGCTGGGCCTTCGACTGGGGCCGATAGCCGAGCCGCTGCTGGAGCGCCGCCACACACTGACGGGGACTGATGATGCCCGCCGCCAAATAGGGGGAAAGCATGGACGTGCCCGCGATGGCAGGAAAATCCCGGGTCTCGCCATAGTCGAGCACCGCCTGCTCCAGAAAAATGTTCAAACGACGCAGAGCTTCTGCCTCCCCCACTGGCCAGCGGGGATCCGCCGTCAGCTCGCCGAGCGCCTCATCAACCCACGCCCGCTCAGCCAGCGGTAGCCAAGGCAAGGGCTCGCCACGGCGCGCTGGGGCGCGATGAATAACAAACCCCTCCTCGTCGAGGGCCTTGAGCCAGGCGCGGCTGAAGGGGGTGAACACCTTGAACATCTCACCCGAGCCGGTCAGCACCCGCCCCGGCGGCAATACGCAACAGCCGTTGAGCCAGTGACAACTCACCCCCTGCTCTGCCAGCGCGGCGCTGACGGCGTGATCGCGACGCTGCTCATCGATCTCGATAGCCTGATTGGCGTAGAGCTGGGTCACCCCCAGCTCGCGGCAGAGGTCTGACAACGCAGCGGGCGCCTCGGCAAAAGTCTCCACTCGCAGCAGATGGAGCGGGATGCCAAGGGCCGCCAGCTCGCGGCCCAATTCATCTACCTGCGCCAACATAAAGCGCTGACGGATGGGGGCCATTTTGTGCTGCCGCCACTGGGTGGGGGAGATGATAAAGAGCGCGGCGACCGGTTCATCACCGGCGCAGGCATGCCGCAGTGCCGGGTTGTCGGCGAGGCGCAGATCATTGCGAAACCAGACCAGTTTCATGATTTTTTCCTCCCGCGTCCGCTGGTGTCAGCAGCATCTGGGGCATCCGCTATCAACTCGGCAAGGCTCGCCTGCCAGCCATGGGCTTTAAGCCACTCATCGTCGTAGAGGCGCCCCAGCTCGCCAAACAGGCGTGTGCCTGCGGGCCACCCGGCGGCCAGATCCTGTTTGCCAAGACCGGCTCCCAGCAATACCAGCCAGGGGGTAACGGCACGTCCTTCCAGCAGGCTGGCATGGCGGGGCTCCACCTCCCCCAGCAGTTGCACCTCATAGCCCTGACCGATCAACTCGTAGGCGGCCCAGACCAAATCGAGGGGGCCGACTTGCCCCCAACTCGCCAGCGTGATCGGCACGCCCTTCTCCTGCTCGATCAGGTGGCGGGCGAAGCGGGTATGGAGCCAGCCCAGCCACACCTGTTGCAGCAACTCGCCATCGGGCCGTTCACGCCACAACCCCAGCAGCCGCTCCACCAGCGGTTGCAGTATCCGGCTGCGTACCAGCTCGAACGGGTAGCTCGCCAGCAGATCGTTGAGCTCAGCCTCCGCCTTGCGCTGGTTGAAGGCAAGCAGCGCCTGACTGAACTGCTCCAGGGTCTGCTGCCAGTGATCGCTCACCGGCTCGGAATGGGGTTCGCTCAGGAGCCCCTTCACCTGCCCGATACTCACCCCCCGCTCCAGCCAGCTCAGGATTTCGCCGATTTGGCGGATATCCTGCTCGCTGTAGAGGCGGTGGCCCTTTTCGGTGCGGGCCGGTTGCACCAGACCATAGCGGCGCTGCCAGGCGCGCAGGGTCACGGCGTTGACGCCGGTGAGACGGGAGACCTCGCGAATGGGGTAGATCCCCTCATCAGCGAGAGGAGCAATTTCTTGCGATAAATCAGACATGACAACGTCCATCAAACAGAGGGGCAAGGCTCCCCGGCGCAAACCATGCGCCGGGGCAACAGAACGGATTCAGAGCCCGTAACGCAGCTTGAGCGTATCGGGGTGCGGATTGAGATAAACCTGCTCGGCGAGATAGGGATTGGGGTACTCGCGCAGGTAGTGGCGGATCAGGGTGAGCGGCACCAACAAGGGGAAGATGCCAGTGCGGTACTTGTCGATGGTATCGGCAAGCTCCTGCTTCTGGGCTGGGGTCAGCACCCGCTTGAAGTAGCCCTGCAGGTGCATCAGCACATTGGTGTGACTGCGGCGGTTGGCCCGCAGGGTCAGCGCCGTCATCAATCCCTTGATGTAGTTGTCGGCCACCTCCTGCAAATTGGTGGACTTGCCCAGATTGCCGAGCAGCTTGCCGAGGATGCGGTAGTGGGTGGTGGCGTGGGAGAGCACCAGATACTTGTAGCGGGAGTGGAAGCGGATCAGCGCAGAGGCGGTAATGCCGCGGGCGCAGAGTTGCTGCCAGTCGTGGTAGGCGAAGACCCGCAGCACGAAGTTCTCGCGCAGGATGGGGTCGCACAGGCGGCCATCTTCCTCTACCGGCAGCAGGGGGTTGGCCTCCATCAACGCCTTGGCAAAGAGGCCAATCCCCTCCTTGGCGCTCCCCTCGTTGTTGGCGCCATAGACCTTGACCCGCTCCATACCGCAGCTGGGTGATTTGGCACAGAGGATATAACCGGAGATAAAGTCGAGCTGGCGTGCTTTCTGCTCGCTGAAGGCAATCAGCTTTTCGGTGACATCGAAGCTGCCGTTGCTCGCCTCGGCGCGGATCTCGCCGTTGCGCTTGACCAGCCGGATGGCGGCGCGAGGCGCCCCTAGACCAATGGCCATCTCGGGACAGACGGGGTGATAGTCAAAGTGAGCGCCAAGATCCCGTTCGCAGAAGCTGGAGCGCTTGTGGCCCCCATCGAAACGTACCTCTTGTCCCAGCAGGCAGGCACTGATACCGACTTTAATCTTGTACATGATGACGCTCCTTGTATAAGCATTGATTCAGTTATAGCAGTTATACAAAAAAATGAAAGTTGTATAACTATTTGCGACTAATACGACACAAGGAGAAAAAAGGGATCACCGGAAAAAGAAAAAACCCATGGCGAACGCCATGGGTAAAAAACAAGACACTACGGACTACGGGAAGGAGGATTAGAAGCTGTACTTCACACCCAGGCTGGAGATGGAACCTTTTTGCAGATCCCAGTTGCGATAGGTGTAATCGGCAGTCAGCGCCCAGTTCTGGTTGAGCTTGTAGGCACCGCCCACCTTGAAGTCGTGCATATCGTCGGTCATGTTGGCGTAGCGGTAGGCCGTGGAGAGCTCGACATTGCCGATGTCGTAGCGCAGACCCACTTCACCGTACATGCTGCCGCTGCTCTTGCGGCTCACCAGATCCCAGCCCTTGACGTCATACGCCTGCTCGCGCTCCATGGTGTAACCCATCAGACCGGTTTCACCGTAGAGGTTCAGGCCAGTGCTAAGCGGGGTGAAAACACCGATACCCAGGCTGCCGATCCCCATGCTGTCATTGCCGTGCTGGGCAGAGGTGCCCTCGGAGAGCAGACGACCATAGAAGTTGTTGGAGAACGATTTGGAGAGATCCAGCGTCACACCGCCAAAATCGCGAGTACCCTGATTGCTGGCATCACGTGGGAACAGCGGGTTGTTGTTCAGATAGTCGGATTTGGTGTGCGCCCAGGTGGCGGAACCCTTGGCGTAGCTGAAGGCATCCTGCGCCATAACGGAAGTAGAGGCAAACCCGGCCAGAACCAGAAGAGAGACAGTTGCTTTTTTCATGATGATAACTCCATGTGATTGGGCCCGTTGCTAGCGAGCTGGTATGGAGTCATTGTGCGATCAGGTTCCCGGCTTGCCGAGCTGCAAGCTGTTGCAGAACCATGTCAGATGTAAGCAGATATTGCAGGGGGTGTCAGCGGCAACAAGTTGCCGGCCCACACGGTTTGCATGGGCCGGAACAACGCCAAATCAGCGGAAGACCACCTCGTCAATTTCGACCCTAACCAAGGGCTGCCCGGTCAATCCGGCAGGACGGGGGATCTCGAGGGCCAGCGACGGACGAGCTTGCCCCTTGCGCAGATAGGTCTCCGGAAGACGGTTCTCGGCAACCCAGAAGCGGGCCTCCTGACGGCTCAGCTGCACCCCGTCAGCACTGAACAGGGTCACCATGCCACGTACCCCGACCACATTGCGGGTGCCGGTATTGCTCACCATAAAGGTCAGCACCAACGGGTCAGATCCCTCGATCTTGTCCAGCTTGACCAACACACCGTCACGCGCCATCTGGGCAAGCAGTTCCGGATTGGCCTTGGCCTGATCGGTCAGCACAGGAGCAGCGACGGCCACCACGGCCCCAGCCTTCCCATCAGCAGCCACGCCCTGTACGGACTCGGCCGGTTTGACCACCAGATACTCCCAGGTGAAGTCGTCGTTAAGCTGAACCTGCCGACCATCGGGCAGCGTCACCTGAGAAAGAGGGGCTGCCTGCGCCAGTACGGGGGAGAGGCACAGGGCAATCAGCAGACGGGAGAAGGGTTTCATAAGGCGAAGCTCGGTAACGGGTGAAAGGGCGACAGTATAAACAGTCCCGTCGCCCCTTGCCTATGACGGCACTCACGTTCTGGCACCCGCATTGCTTGCCCGCAGGCTAGATGGCGAGATCGTGCCGCTCTTTCTGTGCCATATCCAGAGTCACCAGATCGAACTTGCTCCCCTTGAGGGCGGACAAAATATCCGATTGCATATCAAAGGCCTGCGCACGCTGATGTTCGGGTAGACGCACCCGGGCCAGGGTGGTGGAGCAGTCACACAGGGTATGGAAAAAGACCTGTGCCTCGTCCAGCCCCATGTCGGCCAGCATCTGCTCTGCCTGATCCACCATTCGCAGATAACGCTGCTCAAGCTGCCGTGGATTGGTGAAGCGATTGCTGAGGCAACCGTTGCTCCCCTTGCCCCAACGACCGAGCTGACGCTTGTTGAAGCCGTAACGATAATCGCGGCGCATCAATCCGTTGTCGGCAAAAAACCAGATGGAGTTGGCAGGCAGAGACCCGAACTGGGCAAGATAATCATCACGCTCCTCCACCGCGGCCGGAACCAGCAACGGCAGATGAGCCCACTCAGAACGAGTCTGCACATACTCACCAATGCGGCGAACCGGGTCGATCAGCCCTTCAATATTTGGCAGACGATCGCAAAAGACGATCTCGTCACTCTTGATGACCCAGTGATCGATGCCATAACGCTGGCAATAACGGCGGGCTCGGGCCACTTCACTGCGACTGCGGGTCGGATTATCGAGGGTAATTGCGTGGATTTTCACACCGGCAGCGCGGCACAGCTCGATGCTGTAGCAGGATTCCAACCGTCCCGAAAAAGAGACAACCAGCTCGTCAAAACTTGCCAGTCGCTCAATCAGCAGCTGTTCCCTGGCTTGAAAAGAGTGATCATATCCCTGATTCAGTACAACTACATTGGCACCCATTAAACAGCTCCGGATGATGAACAGGTGCAGTATTGTGCGGCAAACAAACTGAATAGACCCTTAAAGAGTCTGGTTAAAATTAAAACTTGATGATTATTTCCTGTGATTCTGCTGCTAAATCTTCATTTTGGGCGTCATAAATTCGTAATCTTGCTTGGTGTACCCGATGGGCTCGCAAGAAACCCTGCGCCTGATCCAGCGAGGTGAAAGTCAGGCGCCCTCCCTCGCTGTCGGTCAGGCAGAGGCACTCTCCTTCTGCCTCAACACAGAGCTGATAACCGCTGCCATCCTTGCAGGCGATGATCAGGGTCGCCTCGGGATAGTGACTGAGCCAATTGCGAAACCGGCCATGCTCCATAGTGCTCCTACAGGGGCATCACCCCTTGCCGGTGGCGGGCAAACAGCCCAGCTCACCCAGTTGCTGACGACAACTTGCCGCGTCGGTAAAGACGATCCCCCTGATACCGAGGGCCTCGGCGGCCGCGATGTTGGCGGGACTGTCATCGATGAAGAGGCACTCTGCCGGTTTCAGATCGAACGACACCAGCAGATAGCGGTAGATATCCGGCTCCGGCTTCATCATCCGCACCCGCGCCGACACCACCTTGCCGCTAAAGAAGCGCCAGAAATCCTGATGCTGCTCCAGCCAGTCGATGCTGGCATGACCCATGTTGGAGAGGGCATACAGGGTGTGCCCCGCCCCGTGCAGCTCGGCTATCAGGGTTAGCATAGCGGGATCTGGCAGCAGAGAGGCCGGAACTGCCTGTAAAATAGCCAGATTCTCCGCCGTCGAGAGGCCAGTGCGCGCTTGCGCTTCCTGGGCCATGGTGTGGAGCGACATGGTACCTCTGTCCACCTCCAGCCAATCCGGATGGTTAAAGAGCTGTTCGGCCAACTGTTCAGCCCCTTGCGGGCCACGCACCGAACGCACTATGCCTACCGGATCCCAGCTCACCACCACCCGTCCCAGATCGAAAATAATCGCCATCGTCTTTACCTCCCCCACTGGGTTTCAGTCATCAAAACAGAGTCAATAGAACATCGCTCATACGCCATTTTCTTAACCGGATACCCTGCCCCCATCCCCGCCCGCGGGCAAGTTTTACTTGCATCAGACCGGCAAATCCCTTAATGGTTATGACGTTACTTCAAGGACACACTTATGCACGCACCATTCTTCTTTGCTTTCTCGTTTATCCGGCCCGCTTGAGGGAAGGCCTGTCGTCGTGTGAACAGAAAGCAAAGACGAATCGAGCCTCCCCTAGCGGAGGCTTTTTTTTGCATTAATATCAATCGATTACTTGGATAGGGAACAATCATGGCAACGCTCGACGAGATCAGACAAGACATCACCCGGTTGGATCAGGAGCTGCTTGCCCTGCTGGCGAAACGCAAGACCCTCAGCATCGAGGTCGCCCGTGCCAAGCAAGCCAACCCGCGCCCCATCCGTGACCACCAGCGGGAACAGGAGCTGCTGGTCGCCCTGATCCAGAAAGGGCGCGTGCTGGGGCTGGATGCCCAGTACATCACCCGCATCTATCACACCATCATCGAAGACTCTGTGCTCTCCCAGCAGGCCTATCTGCAGAGCCTGCTCAACCCGGAGCAGCAGGAGCCGATGACCAGCGTCGCCTATCTGGGGCCGCGCGGTTCCTATTCCAGCCTGGCCGCCCGCAAATATCTGGCGCGCTACAAGGATCAGGTGATCGAGGTGAACTGCCAGAACTTCCGCGAAGTGCTGGATGCGGTGGAGTCAGGCCGCGCCGCCTTCGGCGTGCTGCCCATCGAGAACACCAGCTCTGGCTCTATCAACGAAGTCTATGACGTGATGCAGCATACCAGCCTCTCCATCGTCGGCGAGCTAACCTACCCCATCGAGCACTGCATCCTCACCGCCGTACCGACCGAGCTGAGCCGCATCAAGACCTTCTATGCCCACCCGCAGGTGTTCCAGCAGTGCTCCCACTATCTGAGCAAGCTGGAAGGAGCCCGTCACGAGATCTGCGACTCCTCCTCCAGTGCCATGATGAAGGTGAAAGAACTGGCCAGCCCGGAGGCCGCCGCCATCGGCAGCGCCGCCGGTGGCGAACTGTATGGTCTGGACGTGCTGGCCGAGCAGCTCGCCAACCAGAAAGAGAACTACAGCCGCTTCATCGTGGTGGCGCGCAAGCCCATCGACGTGGCGCCGCAGATCCCGGCCAAGACCACCCTCATCATGTCCACCTCCCAGAAGCCGGGTTCGCTGGTCGAGGCGCTGCTGGTACTGCGCAGCCACGAGATCAACATGACCAAGCTCGAATCCCGTCCGGTGCAGGGCAACCCGTGGGAAGAGATGTTCTACCTAGATGTCTCCGCCAACCTGCAGACCCCGGCGATGCAGGCCGCACTGGTGGAGCTGACCAAGATCACCCGCTATATCAAGGTGCTTGGCTGCTACCCGAGCGAGGATGTGAAACCCACCGCAGTGCCGCCGGTGCTGATGGGGAGCTAACCAGCCCACAACGACAAAAGGCGAGCACCCTGCTCGCCTTTTGTTTTGATGCCTGTTTTCAGGTCAGGCATTCAACTCAGAACTGACCCGCCATCAACTGATTGATGTTGTAGAGGGCACGGGTATCGAGCTCCATCTCGGTGGCATAGGTGTTACCGCGCGGATAAGAGGCAACCACCCGGGCACCACGCACCACACCGGCGACCGACACATCCAGCGAGTTGGAGGTCTGGGTCAGGTCACGATAGCTGCTCTGGCCGCGCACCTGCTGACCATTGAGCTGCTCTGCCAGCTCGCGATAAGCATCCATCTTGGAAGCGCGAATGGCTTGCAGCATCTTCTCCGACTGGGAGGGACCGGGCTGGATGTCGATCACCGCATACCCCACCGCCTTGAGCACCGGAAAATCATCGGGCTTGCCACCCTGGGTGTAATCCACCACCCGGTTGTAGCTGCAACCGGTGAGCAAGAGTGCCAACAGGCAACCAAACAGGATCTTCATGACTCGCTCCTCACGGGGTCAGGTTGACCAGATGACCGCCCGGCCTCGCCTGACTGTCACGCATCAGATAACCGCGATTGATCGATGCCCGACCAAACGAATTGTTGGCACCGAACAGATATTTTTGCGGGATCAGGCTCTGGGCCGTGGTCTCCACCATCTTGGTGCGCATATCGATGATGCGGGCGTTGACCAGAACCCCCTTGCTGTTGCGACTGAAGGTGCCGACCAGAATGCGGGAGATCGGCAAACGGGAGGAGAGCTCCTTGTAGTTTCGGCTCAGCACGAAGTCCCCCTGCGGCGTTACCTTGATACTGCCGGTCAGCTTGAAGTCCACCACCACCTCGCCGCGGCGGTTGAGCTCGTAGATAAAGCTCTCCTCAATCTGCTGCCCCATCCAGTTGGTATCCTGCAGGGTATCGAGATCGACGAAAGAGGCCACCGCGATGGGTTCGGTCAGGGTGGTCAGCGATTTGCGCTCCATCAGCTGGTCGGTCATACGCGCCACCAGCCAGTTGAGCTCCATCCCCTGCGCCGCCTGGCGGGGGTCACCCTGATCCCGATTGATAGGGTCGGAGCCACACCCGGTCAATGCCAGGGCAAGCGCCAACGCCGTGATGAGTTTGTTCATGGATACCTTTCCTGTATCTGCACCTGACTTATTATCGGACGCGCCGGACAAAGCTTGAGCCGGGAATGAGGCATGATTCTTGCTTTTTAATGGACATCGTCAGCGCCAACGTGCGCTGCCACTTGGAACGTGTTGTGATCCATGTCGGCCAGCAGGCGTCATTTCCTCAAAATGGCTCGGCGGCCCGCCAACTCAAGGTATCTGCTATGAAATTACCGCTGCTGTTGACCCTGCTGCTGGCCAGCCTGAGCGCCCGAGCCGAGCTTATCGAAGCGCAGGGCAGCGCCGCCATTCTGGGGGGCGATGAAGTCTATGCCCGCGAGCAGGCAACCCGCGACGCCCTGCGTCAGGCGCTGCTGGCTAGCGGCGCGGCCGTTTCCAGCGTCCAGCGTCTGGAAAATGGCAGCCTGCGATCCGAGCAGATCCAGATCCGCTCCGGCGGCGACATTCGCCAGTATCGGCTCAAGCGGGAAGAGGTGCGCAACGGCCGCATGTATATCACGCTAGTGGCCGACATTCAGGCCGAGCGCCAGATCTGCCAGACCCAGCACTTCGCCAAGGATTTGACACTGGTGAGGCTGCGGATGCGCTATCCGGACCAAGCCAGCTACGGCGCCATGGACGACATGCCGGAAAACCTCTCGCGGCGGCTGTTCGAAACTCTCGCCAATGCGCCGCAAGGGGTCGCGGTGCGCCAGTGGCTGGATGAAAACCTGCGCATCGATCCGCTCCATCTGCAACAGGGAGATCGCAGCGCCCTCGAGGAGATCAAGGCGCTCAGCCTGCGTACCGACAGCCAGTATCTGGTGCTCGGCAGCATCGACGATCTCTCCATAGAGCCGCAAGGCAACCAGCTGACCAGCTGGTATGAGGATCCCGTACGTAACTTTCGCATGCAGCTCTACCTGTTTGACGGCATCAATGGCAGCCTGGTCAACCGCAAGGTCTACGAAGGGCGCGCTACCTGGACCTTTGGCAAGCGGGAACAGGTGGGCAGCAGCAGCGGCCAGTTCTGGCAGTCAAGCTATGGCCAGGAGGTCAACTACCAGTTGCAGCAGGCGGCTCAGGATCTGGTAGCCCAGCTCACCTGCGCCCCGGTCACTGCAAGAGTGGTAGGTCAGAACGAGCGAGGTCCCTACATCAATCTGGGACGGCGCAACGGTGTCAAACTCGGCGATCAGTTCCGCATCCAGCACAACGCCGACTTCATCGACCCCTACGGCAAGTCGCGCATGATGCGCAACCCGGCCGATGGTCTGTTCGAGGTGGTGCAGGTATTCGACGATGGCGCCATCATCAGCAGCCAGAACAAATATTCGCCGTTTAACATCCAGAATGGGGATTTGGCAGTATTGGAATAAGAATCAAGGGTTTAAAAGGGAGTTGCTTCTTGTATAATGCCCGCCACACAGCTCCCGTAGCTCAGCAGGATAGAGCGGTCCCCTCCTAAGGGACAGGCCACTGGTTCGACTCCAGTCGGGAGCGCCATATAAAACAAGGGGTTGGCATCTTCATGATGCCAACCCCTTGGTCGTTTTTGGCCCTGGCGTGCTTGTGAGCGTATTGCCCCATCCTTCACTCAAAACCCAGATACTATGGGATAACACAGTGGCCCTGAAGGGCCACTTGCCTGTCAAGCTATCAGCCTTTTTGCCAGGTAGTGGCGATCTTGCCAAACCAGTGCTCAGAGAGCTTTTGCGCCTGTTTGACTTCCGGCTTGGTCATCGCTGCTTCCAGCTCATCACGAGCCTGCACAGCTTCTGGCATCCCTTCTGTTGCCGCCATAGATAACCAGGCATAGGCATGTACCCGGTTGCGCGGAGCTCCCAGTCCCTCTTCACGCATGGTTCCCATACGGTATTGAGCCATCCGGTCACCCTGCTGGGCAGCCAGACGATATTGCTTGAGTGCCAGCACATAGTCCTCTTTACCGCCCAAACCCTGCCGCAGCATCTCGCCATAAGCATATTGAGCCTGGGTATGACCTTGTCCAGCAGCTTTGGCATAGCTGGCTCTGGCTTGCTCCAACTCACCCTGCTCTTGCTGCAACTGCGCCAGCTCGAAACTGGCCTTGGTGATCCCGCCTTCCGCAGCCAGAGTCAACCAATGCTGCCTGGCTACGCCATCTGTTTGTTGCAAGCTCAGTTGGTACTCCGCCTCATGCGAGCCATGAGTCACAGCCAACTCCAACCAATATCTGCCCAACGCAGGATCAGCTTGCACCTGCTCTCCCGCCAGATAAGCAACACCCAGCCATAGTTCAGCTTCGGCAGAACCCGCATTGGCAGCCCGCTGATAAGCCGCGAAAGCATCAGTTGGTGTAGCCTGACGAGCCAGCAACAGCAAGGCATCCGGCTGCTGCTGGGCGGCCGCCTTCTCAAACCAGCGCTGGGCAATATCCGGGCGTTTGATCACCCCTTTCCCCTGCTCATAGCGCTTGCCCAGCTGATACTGAGCGTCTCGATTGCCCAATTCTGCCGCTTTTTCCAACCACTTGACGGCATCCTCATCCGCCCCCTGCTGCTTGGCATACCACTGCCCAAGGATCAATTGCGCCTCTGCATGATCCTGTTTGGCGGCTTGCTCGAACCAGTCGAGGCATTCACTGACCAGCTTGCCCTGATGCTGCTCCTGACACATCAGGCCCAGCTGATAGCTGGCATTGCTGTTGCCAAGGCGAGCAGAGCGCTGCCACCACTGGGTAGCGAGCGTCGGGTTTTTGGGCTCCCCGAGCCCAGCCTGATACCAGTCACCCACTTGCCAAGCAGCATTGGCGCGGATCTGTTTATCAGCGGCCAAGGGGCCAGACTGCGCGGCCGCTTGCTGCATCCAGTGCATGGCATTGGGGTAATCGGGTTGGGTTGCTAGGCGTCTGGCCAGTTCATACTGGGCGCGGCCATCCCCCTGCTTTGCGGCTTGGGATAGCTCGGCATCAGTGCGTGGCGCCGTGGCAGAGCAGGCGGTTAAGATGCTGGCAGTCAGTGCCAGCCATAGGACTCGATGGGTCATGAGAAATTCTTCGCTGAGTGAAAAAGGGGCGAATAAAACAGGGCCGGTTACAGATAGTGCCATTATTGGTCAATCAAGGGGCAGAAAAGCTGAATTACAGCCTCTCTGCCCCATGGCTTAATGTTTATTGACCAGCAGATCGAAGCGAGCCAGCTCGTCCTCCGCCTTTCAATATCTAAATAACAAGCCCAGATTAATTTACATATCGACTCTGTGCTTGTTATTAGTGAATAACTTTACGTGACAGGATGGCCCTTTATATATTTTATTTCGACGCATCTAATCTGCGATTTAATAAGTTCAACGACCCATCCAAAATCCTCAGATTTACAATATATGTTATCGCTATGTGCTGATTTAAAGGGTGTGGATTCAAATCTCAGGGCTTTTTTCCTATTGGAAATAAAAAGCGTGTAGGGCCACTCTTTTTTAAACATGGTTTCATGCTCTGTCACTTCACTTTTAAAGTCAGTAAAAAATACTGCCAAAAGCGCCATACCACCGGCACCCACCAGGGCCAATGGCCCCAGCAGGGCAACCGCGAGCACACATACCACCACACCAAACCACGCCAAGCCACGGACTATGGTATAGGCCACTTCGGGTATCGCATCCTGATAAGTGACGATGACACCCTCAGTGGTTACCCGGTAGTGGTAATCCTTATCTGCCATAACCAAATAGCGAAAATAAGGTGTCATTGCCATAGCGACACAGAATGCTAGATAAGCAACCCCCCAATCACCATCACCAGCAAGCAATACGCAACCCACAGCGAACAACGTCATAATTGTTGTAACTGTTAGAATCATTAGCCAAGCGAATGGTGTAGGAACCCTGATATCCCATTCATGGAGAGTCGGGGCTTCGCGCACCCTTTTTTGGTTGGCATCGATAATGCGCTGTTGCTCCTCCTGCGGTAGCAGATGAAAAGGGGTCTCCTGCTCATTAGCCCCAATGACTTCGTTTGCATTGTCCATTATCTGTTCCCTTGCTTGCCGACCATCAACGCGGGCATGGTACCCAAGCCGCCGGAGCTTGTCGCCAATGTGATTGGGCCGCTACTGCTACTGCTGCCCTTGAAGATAAATTCTTGCTGCACCATGCCCCCGAGATAACCCAGCTCCAGCTTGATGGCGGTATTGATATCGCCCCCCAGCGGCAGGGTATAGACCAGATCATCCCAACGTCCGCGCTGTGTCTCCAGGGTTTTGGGCTGCTTATTTGATGAACCATCTCTGTTTTTTTTGGCTCGACATTAGCCTGAAAAACGTTCGATATCTCGCCCTGCCAATACAGCTCATTATTTATCAAAATTTCTTTTAAGGCCGACATCAAGGACGCCTAAAGGGGATCTGCGAAGGGAAAATTCGGTATTGAACTCCCTATACTCTTTACAATCAAGTTCTGACATAAGCAGCTTAAGGATGAAGATGAAATCCTTATGTTCACAGTGTAAATCTGAAAATGCACCATCTTCGAAAGGAACCGTTTCAAATCTAATCAAAGATTTTTTTTTCACAACCTTACACACATAAGTACAGTTTTTATTGAAACCAAGATATAGAGTCGTTACCTCTTTCTGGAAACCAGTGAAAAATATAGCGAAAAGCGCCATGCCACCGGCACCCACCAGGGCCAATGGCCCCAGTAGGGCGACCGCGAGCACACATACCACCACGCCAAACCACGCCAAGCCACGGACTATGGTATAGGCTGCTTCGGGTATCGCATCCTGATAAGTAACGATGACACCTTCAGTGGTTAACCGGTAGTGGTAATCCTTATCTGCCATAACCAAATAGCGAAAATAAGGTGTCATTACAGCAGAGACGCTCAACATAATATATACCCCGCTCCAATCCTCACCCGCGGTCAATAACAGCCCTCCCCCCCCGAGAAATAGTGTCGAGAAGAGGCACATTATTATGATGATAATCCAGGCTAATGGCGTGGGAACCCTGATATCCCATTCATGGAGGGTTGGCGCTTCACGCACCCTTTTTTGATTGGCATCGAGAATGCGCTGTTGCTCCTCCTGCGGTAGCAGATGAAAAGGGGTCTCCTGCTCGCTCACCTCAATGACTTCGTTTGCGTTGTCCATTATCTGTTCCCTTGCTTGCCAACCAACAGCGCGGGCATGGTACCCAAGCCGCCGGAGCTTGTCGCCAATGTGATTGGGCCGCTACGGCTACTGCTGCCCTTGAAGATAAATTCTTGCTGCACCATGCCCCCGAGATAACCCAGCTCCAGCTTGATGGCGCTATTGATATCGACCCCCAGCGGCAAGGTATAGACCAGCTCATCCCAACGTCCGCGCTGTGTCTCCAGGGTTTTGGGCTGCATGGCGACCTGATAGCGTGCCACAT
This sequence comes from Aeromonas sp. 25-AL00135, assembly GCF_054052385.1. NCBI lineage: Bacteria > Pseudomonadati > Pseudomonadota > Gammaproteobacteria > Aeromonadales > Aeromonadaceae > Aeromonas > Aeromonas sp. 25-AL00135. The sequence continues at coordinate 28,156 of NZ_JBSTYQ010000028.1, forward strand.
CCTCTTTAGTGCGGGCAGGTATCATCTGGCCAGCCTTGGCGAGCGGTTGGCTAATGACCTTCAGCCCGATGGTCTGCCCGCGCAAATGCGCAGGCAGCGAGAGCTGCAATTGCCATTGGGGGCGACCCGTGTCCATCCACCCCTGAGGGGCCGAGCGCACCACACTTAGGCTGGCCCCCGGTTTATTGACTAGCAGCTCGAAGCGGGCCAGCTCCTCTTCGGCAGACCAGCCAGCAGGGTTATTGCCCCAAGTGGATTGCAATAACCACTTTTCCAGATCCGAAGTTTTAAAGATATTGAGCAGTACAGTCACGACCAGATAGGCGGCTCCCAGCACAAAGAAGCCAATGCCCATCCAGCTTGCACAGATGGCTGCGATGGATGAATAGCCCAGCAAGCCATTGATGCCTAATTGCGCAAACTGTGCCAAAAAAATTAAGAATTGTCCGCCCAATACGCCCACTTTCATCTGCAAGAGCGTCTTCTCTATGCCGCTTATCAAGGGGTCCTTACTAGCCTGCAAAGTATCCCAAAACTCAGCCCCGGCCGCCGCCATGCCCAGGCCAGAGAAGGCCAGCATACGCAGCGAGAAGGTTTTCACCAGCGCGGCATGCTCACCGACACCAGCTTCTTTCAAGGACATCCTAAGTAATGGCTCGCCATTTCTTGACAATGGCTTCAACTGCTCCCAAACCACCCCCTGATAGAGCGCGGCGATGGCATTGCCGGTCCAGGCGAAGGCCGAGCCCAGCTGTATATTGGCGCGCAACCGGCCAACCGACTGGGCATTTTGCGCCGTAGCCGCCATGACCACCGTCAGATTCCAGAGGTTAAGCAGGGCCACCAAGCCGCCAAAGGTCGTCAGATTGGGGACTCTCTCGTTCATGGCGCTGATGCGCTGATTTACGCCACTGCGCACACTTGCCAGATAGTCGCCGATATATTGTCTGGCCTGCTGCTGGTAGAGTTCACCCTTGAGTTTGACCAGCATGGGCATCTCACGGGCGATCAAGGCATCCAGCTTTTGCTGCAGACTGTGCAGATTGCCGTTGATGGCCTGCACTGTGGTGTTGTGTCCCGGTGGTGGCGAGCTGATGGCCACCATCTGTTTGGCAATGAGCCAGACCTTCTGCTGGAAGCTGTTGGAGAGCATGCGATAGCCGCTGTTGACCTGCAGCGGCTGGTCACCGAGCAGTGATTCCAGCAGCACCAGCCTCAGATTACCTGCCAGGTTGTTCTTCCAGGCGTGGGGCAAGATGGCCGCCATGATCTGGGCGTGAGCGCCCTTGGCCAATGACGTTGCTGCCGCTTTCATGGCGTCAATCACGGCCTCGACAGTCTGAAACCAGGGTTTTTGCTTGAGCCCGTCGTCACCCAGTAGCGCCTCCAGGTCGGCCGTTCTACCGAAAAGGGCCGTCATATCGCCAGAGGAGGTGCTGAGCCAGACATTGTCGACCGTCTGTTCACTCAGCCCTTTGTGCAGCGCCGCATCAAAACCATAGGGGGCCAGCGCCAGCAAGTTGTCATTGACCTTCTCGCCGAGCAGTTTTTCCAGCGCTTTTTTGTTGTCCTCTGTGCTGCAACTGAGAGAGAGGGCCTGCCCTGCCTCGGCAAACAGGGTTTGCAGGTAGGCTTGCCCTTCGGCCGTGCAGTTGTCGAGCCCCAGGGGCAGCGGATCGGCCTTGAGGCGGGTCAGGCCATTGCGCAGGTCCTCATGGGCCCGCACCAACGCCAGATCCAGTTCATTGAGTGGCACCTGATACTGCTTGATAAAGGCATTGAGGCTACTCCATTTGACCTCGTCCTGGAACGCTGCGCGCTCTTTCCATTGACTGACCTGCTTGTGGGATGGATTGAAACCATATTGTTCCCGCAGGATCTTTAGCTTGGCATCTGCTCGTTTCGTCATGGGGGAGTCGAACCTCACCATACCCGGCTCTGCCGTCATGTTCTCCATATCGGCGAGATAGCGATCCCCAAGATAATCATCCAGCGCCTCTTCAAAGGCATGGGTCCTGGCCACATTCCCCCTGACGGAGGCGGGCAACTCTTTCTCATCGAGGCGCACCCGGGCCAGATTGCGCGTCACCTCGGCCATCATCAACTTGTGCGTGTTTGCCTTGCGCTGTTTCTCATCCTTGCCCATCAAGGCTTCGCGCTTGGCCAACAGTTGATTGACCTTCATGGAAAGGTCTGCCAGATCGGCCAGCGGATCCTCCAGAGCCACAACCATAGCGCTTTGGGGATCCGGCATTCCCGCCTTGTAGGCGGCTGGTGAAGCCGCGGGCTTGTGTACCAACAGTTTGATACCTTGCTTATCCTCTTCGGCTGGCTTGGCCAGTGGAGTGCAAGAGAGCACAAAGCCATTATTTGGCATACCGAGATCCGCAACCTTATCTAGAGCATCAGGCAAACCACAATGTGCGGCCTTCATGATGCTTGCAAAACTGCCCAGCTTCACCTGCTGCATCCAGGCACTGCGCAAGCCGCTGTTCTTCTCCATCTCTTTCTTGATGCGCCCGGTCCAACGCTGGGGAGAGTAAATGAGGGACAACGAATGAGTCGCCGGGTAGAGCAGATGGCCCTTGCTCCCCTTGCTCTGACTGATGAACGTGGCATCTTTCACTTCATATTCATCCAACACCTTGGCTTTTTCGTCATAGACATAGAGCCAGCCATCGCGCAGTTGGCGCAGGGCATAACAACTTTCCTTGAGCTTGAGCGGTGCAACAAAACCCGCTCCGGCGGATAATGGATGCGGCTGCTTCTGAGGAGGTGCGAAAGGCTCATCAAGGGCATAGCGCACTGGCACCAGGGCGATATCTTTGTTTTTAAAGGGACAGGTGCCAACCGGGCTTTTGCAATCCTTGTTGCTGGTCGCCATTGCTGTCTGATTGGCACCATGCTTGGGAGTGGTCGCTGCGTTGCCCGTTGTGGCTGCACTGTTCGATGTCGGCAGTTTCAGGGTTTGCCCGCTATAAATTTTATCCGGATCAGCAATGCCGTTGAGTTTGGCAATGGCATCGACAGAGGTGTTATTGCGACGAGCAATGGCGCTCAGGGTATCGCCCTGTTTCACCTGATAGGTTTGGCCCATTTAGCTTAACTCCTGTGGTAATGCGTGCTGCTCAGCCCAACTGGCTGCCAGCTCCACACGTTGTGACGGGGTTTGCGCCGAAGGCGCTGTCAGCAGTTTGGTCAGGGTCGGGTAGTCATCTCCCTGCCACCATCCCTCGCCGACAAATCCCAGCACATTGAAAAACAGCAGCTGGTCGCGCTCGGTCTGAAATCCCAGTTGATAGGCCTGTTTGGCCCAGTGGGCAATCCATGCCTTTGGGTCGGACTGCTGCGCCAGCCTCGCGGGAAACCACGCCTGCATATGGCGATAAGCCGCATCCTGCAGGCTTTGCCAGCTCACCTCACCAAGCCGGGTCCATTGAATGTCAGTGAGCCTGCACTTATCACCGATGGGGTCAGCCAGCGTCTCTTCGACCTGCCAATGGTGCCAACCGGTGCGGGTCGGCAGCCAGACTTGCGTTATCCCCCGCCACAGCCAGGGGTCGGCATCTACCATCAGGCAGGCCATGGTTTCTGGGGCTGCCAGTTTAAGCAAGATGCGGCTGCCATAGGGGCTTTCGACCTCGATAAGCTGGCGCAGCTGGTCAGCCAGCGGTAATAGCGCCTGCGGCGAGGCAAGCAGCCATCCGGTATTGGCAGGCTGCTGCTGAAACCAGCTGAGCAAGGGCTCGCTGGCCTCCACCAGACAGGGAGAGACCTCCCGCAGGCTATCCCAGGGGGCATAGAGATAGAGCGGCTGATAGGCCGGGCTGTCGCTGATCTCAAAGAGTTGGCGCTCAAGCTCAGGGATCTGCCCGCCATCGAGCAGCAAATAGAGCCGCTCACCGAACGTCAGATCAAACTCGGGCAATCCCATTACTTGCCCTCCTTGGCCAGCTGCTCACATATCTCGCAGACTGGCTCGGCCGATTTCAGGGTCGCAATCTGACGCACCGGGTCGACCGGGGGCGGTGGGGAGACCACCTCCACATCATCAGGTTGTATTGGCATCTGCCCGCCCCAGCCAGAGCCAGAACTCGGACTACCGCCAGAGTTCATCTTGATAGAGCCGCCAGAGAGGGTGACACCACCGGCATCAATCTTGACAAAGCTGCCGCCGACTTTCAGGGTGATCTCGGAGCCAGCCTCCATCACGATTTTCATCCCCGCTTTGTGGTGCACTTCACTGCCTGCATCAACCAGCAGTGACTGCCCCAGCTTCTGGTGCATGGAGGCATCCACCGTCAGCGAATAGTCCGCCTTGATCTGGTCACGCTTCTCCCCTTCAACCGTCAGGTGGTCGTTGGCCTTGATGCGGGTGACCCGCTCGTTGTCGATGTCACGATGCTCGTCATGCTTGATATGCCACGCAGCATCGTTCTCGATAAGCACATTCAGGTC
>NZ_JBSTYQ010000029.1:0-26173 GCF_054052385.1 Aeromonas sp. 25-AL00135
GACCTGAATGTGCTTATCGAGAACGATGCTGCGTGGCATATCAAGCATGACGAGCATCGTGACATCGACAACGAGCGGGTCACCCGCATCAGAAAGGTGCCGGGCAAGGATGGCGCTCCGCCCAGCCTCGGCAATGACCACCTGACAGTTGAAGGCGAGAAACGGGATCACATCAAGGCGGACTATTCACTGACGGTGGATACCTCCCTGCACCAGAAACTGGGCCAATCCCTGTTGGTGGACGCCGGTGAAGAGGTGCATATCAAGGTGGGTGACAAGTTGGTGCTGGAGGCGGGATCCGAGATCACCCTCAAGGGGGGGGGAAGCTTTGTCAAAGTTGACCCGAGTGGCATCAAGCTGGTCGGCCCCGCCATCAAACTCAATGCCGGCGGCAGCCCGGGAGCAGGCTCTGGCTGGGCTGGTCAGGCTCCCGTTACTCCCAAAGGGGTTGAGGTGGTCAAAGCCCCGGAACTGGTTGAACTGGTCAAGGCGATTGCCACCGAGAAGGCTATGGAGGCGCTCTTGAAAGAAGAGAAGCCAATTGCAAGGGTGAGCTTTTCTGGAAGAGGGAAATAATGATGAGTAAATGGTGGAGTCTGTTTATTGGCTGTATAGCATGGTCAGGTGCCTATGCGGGGACTCTGGAAGAGCAATATAGTGGTTTGCATAATTGCCGTTTTGAGAATGTTTATTATGATCAGCAGCAGAAGCAGTTCGGCCCAGAAGCATATTTTTTTAAAGAGAATAACGCGAAACTTAGTGTATGCTGGGAATCTGAAGATATTACATCATTTTGCATTAATGGAAAATTAAAATTCTATGGTCTTGATGTAAAAGAATTAACACTTTCAGGAAAGAACAGCGACTACTTGGGGATCGTTTTTTTTAATGATGAAGAAACTGTTCGTCGGGTTTTATCAAAGCATTATACATTAGATGTGGCTGATAACGAAAAAAGCTTACCAAGCGTAGATATTTTACCTGAGGATGGATTCGCTCGAGTTTATTGCAATCTCTACAATGTAAAAGAGGATGAGTAACCATGCCTGCTTTTAATCCTGGAGCTTCATTTTCTTTAACAAGCCGATTTAGTAGTGCCAGAAGTCTTATGGGGGTAACAAGGCCTCATAAAGGCATAGATTTTAGGGCAATATCAGGAACGGCGATTCCTGCTGCCGGTAATGGAAAGGTAGTACTAAAAAAATTTAATAGAGGGGGATATGGTCATTATGTGATCCTTGAACATCGAAACAAAGATGGCGAATTTATCCATACTCTCTATGCCCACATGAAGGAGTCATCTAGATTAAACGTTGGTGACCGGATAGCAAAAGGCTCTACGGTAGGATTTGTTGGCTCAACAGGCAGAAGTACTGGCCCGCACCTTCATTTTGAAGTCCATCGCCATCGTAAGTCTGGGCAGCCACTGGCTAACCCTCGTGAAGAAGTTGATCCTCTTGCATTTGATGTTTCAGGTTTACAGTATCCTGATGAAGTTCATAGTGATACCGCTTCGAATATAGTAAAAAATGAGATAACAGGGGCATCTTGTCTACCAATTACACAATCAGATGGTCGTGAATTTAAAGATGCTAAGGATTTAGCTGCTCTTCTTGGCGATGAAGCTAATTATCTATTAGGCCTAAACACTTGGCATGGTGGTATTCATATTAGTGATGAAAAAGCACCTTGGGTCAAAGATATTCATCCTGTTCGCTGTATGGCTGATGGTGAGGTTGTAGCTTTTCGAATGATGCCTGACTATCTTGTCAGCAATTTTAAGGGGCGGGAATATCGCTATTCCAATTCTTTTTGCTTGGTTCGCCATTATTTCAAACAACCCAAATCAGCAGAGGAAAATAAAGGTTCTACGCAGAAGGAGAACAGTTCTGAAAAAAGGAGGGGGGCAGAAGATAATGGATTTACCTATTACACACTATATATGCATTTATGTCCTTGGGATAAATGGCCGAAAAACAGCCGCTATCGGTTAAAAAAGGGATGGCGGGTGCGTCATAGTGTACCGAATCATGATTACCAACCTCCCGCACTAACCTTGAAAGCGGGAGAGGAATTCGAACTTGTCGAAGGTGTTACTGCACAACGTGGTTATGTAACAGGTCAAGGGGAGTTCGAATTTGCTCGTATAAAGGTACTGAGTAATGGTGCTAGTAGCAAAGAGGTTTTGGCCACAAAAGGAATGGATAGCCTTTGGATGGCACAAGACCCAAGTGCGATAGAGAAAGTTGGCAACATTGTTAGACCTATGTGGGTATATGACAAAATAGAAGCTCGTGTGAAAGAAGATATGGTTGGTCGTGCCGACCCCAAAGCTCAAAAAGGGAAAACAGGACATTATGTAGCTGGTGACAGTGTTTTTAGTGTACCAGCTGGAAGTCTGATCAGCTTTGATGCACATAGGTGCGAGTGGCAGGAAGTTCGCGGTAGAGCGCGGCGAATGGCTCGTTGTGTCGTACAGCCTCTTGGTCGCTCTGTTTGGTTATGTGTAGAAGAAGAGAATATTGAGATTAAGCGCCAAGAGCCTACTCACTTGGGTAAGCTGTATGAATTGCCAACACCAGTACCAATTCGTGCTGGCGAGACCATTGGCTATCTAGGAATGTACGAAGCGCCAACTTCTACCGAAGGGGGAATGTCGAGCAAGCACATGGTCCACATTGAGCTGTTTAGCGACGATCCACGAGCAGAGGCAGTAGTTAGTAGCAAAGAGTGGAAGGATCAAGGCTTCACGCTGATTGATGGCTCTGATAGTGATGGTGCCCTGGATCCTGCTAAAATCCCCCCATTTTTCCTGAACCTGTATCGCCATGCTTCAGATGATAAAGAATTGAAAGATGATGAAATTACAGTTAAAAAACTGGAGAATGCTGTCGATAGTATAGGAAACTATGACAGGGTTAAAGGGATGGTGGTGAAGCATAGTAGTGAATGGTGGGTTCCAGCTTCGAAAATAATGATGGAGCAGTTTAAAATTATTTTTTGTAAAGTCACTGATCTCCCTCCTTTGGTTGAACACGAGGTTAAACGGGTGGAGGCATTGGGGTGGATGGATAAGCTTAGTCATGTTCATATTGCTGGACCAAAAATGTTGCATTTTTATCCATTTTCAATTAGCTGCGAGAATGTGGTTAAAAGAGAGCTTATATGGATGAAGAGAGTTTTTGAGTTATATGGGATTCAGATCGGTGAGGCGTTTAGAAATAAAGTAATCAAGGTTGGTGGCGAGTTAGGAATTGATCCTAATTATATAATGGCTTGTATAGCACTTGAAACAGGGACGAGGTTTGACCCATCTATAAAAAATCCTTACTCAAGTGCTACTGGCCTAATTCAATTAATGAGAGTAAGCGCAAATGAAATAGGTACGACAGTAGAGGCGTTAGCAAAAATGAATCATGTTGAACAAATGGATTACGTTAAAATGTATTTTGTTCGTAAGGCTGAAATGTTTGGTGTGCCCACGAATAGATGGTCGCTAGAAGATGTTTATCTTTCCATTTTTGCTCCTTCAGCGATTGCGATAGATGGTAACGCCCCCGTTTATTCCTCTCCGTCAGAAAACTACAACAGGAACAAGTTTCATGATTTGAATGGGGATGGTAAAATAATGAAATCAGAGATCGCCAATAATATTAGAGTCTTTTATGATAAAGGGTTTTCGTATGAAGGTTAGTCTTTTTTTAGATTTTTGTTTTTTTATTGTGGTATTTTGCTTTTGTATGCCATCCTGCGTGATTGCAGGCGTGAGTTTTAATGATTTTTCCGTTGACAAAGAAGATGTTTATTATGGAAGTCCACATGATCTTACTGAAGAAGATACTGGCTTTTATGAAATAGATTGGGCAAGAAAAAATGCAATTAAGGAAAAGCCTAACTTCGCTGGGCACTATGTTGTGTACACATTTAACTGTGGTACTGGCGCTGTGTGTAGTGAGGTTCTCGACCTTAAAACAGGACTTGTAATTTCAAGGCTCCCCAATCCTTATGAGTCAGGATCTTTAAGGCTGGATACTATTGTAAAGAGTTATCTAATGATCGTATCTGGTGTGGAAATGGATGTGGAAATGGATGGTCCACCATTAACAACTAAATGCTATGTTCTAGATAGGAAAGAGCTTGATTTGAAGTTGCTTGATAAGTGCAGCTGAGTTTAACTTATTGTCTTCATTTTTTATAAATAAGTTTTCTGACCACCAATACATTAGTAAAGTCATTTACCAACTGATGGCCGCTAGAAATAATTTTCTCGAGGCACCGTAGCCTAATTTTTCGGGGGTGTATAGAACTCTCTATTTTTCATTTGTCTTCTCAAAGCAAGGCGTAAGTGATGCGGATGTCTCTGTATAAGTAATATAATTTGGTAGCAAGAATGAGATGGCTTTTATTTTTTGTTTTATTTGTACGTAATGCAATCGCTGGCAATAACTTGCAATGTTATGACTATTTGGCGGATGCGGTTCGTAGTAGTAATTATGATTTTATATATGTTTCGGCTAAGGATGTAAATGTTATTGTAGATTCTGATGATGGCCAAGAAGTTAGTATGCAATTGACTTATGACACTGATGGTAGTGGTAGTATTGGATGGGCATCATACATTTATTCTGATGCATCATTATGGAATACATCTGCTTACCTTGAAGGTAAAATAAAACTGCAATATGGTGAATCAATAAAGAGTAAGTTGAAAAATTGTTTTGGTTTCCAATCTTCTTTGTCAAAGAAAAACTGACCATTAAACCATTATGATTAATATAGTAAGCTTTACATTCAGTTTTCATGAATATATTAGGTTATAGGATGAATACAACTGTCTTGTTTACCCTACTTTAGGGTGCACTTCTGTTGATGTTAATTCAAGGTCGTTTTGCAGATACGTAAACTCCCTTGGTATCTTTCCCTGCTGAAAAACTGGGATATATTTAGGTGCCAATCAGTTTTCTTTAGTGCCAATTTAACATTGAAAACATTTTAATTGTTGGGGCTTTTGTTGGCAGGGATTTCTATAATTAGAATACTTTATATGTGAAAGGAGATATCCATTACTAATTGATGAGGCTTGATACTGTTGTAATTGTTTTTTAATGTTAAGGATTGAATTGGATATGAATTTTAAATCTCTTGTTTTAATCTCAATGTTGAGTTTATCGAGTGCTGTCAATGCTGGTATTTTTGACTCAAAAGAGGAAAAACAGCCTTTCAAATGTGGTCGTGAGGATGCGGTAAACGCATTAACAGAGGCTCTGCGTGATAATGCCTTGTCGAGGATGTCAGTATCACCAGAAAAACTCGATTTCTTTCAAAGTCAAGTCGAAAAAATTCCCGTTAGCATCTCTGATGTTTCGACTACAAGTGATTCATCACAAGAGTTACGATGTGTAGCGACTGTATCAATGACTGTTCCTGTTGAAGTCAGGGAGTTAGCACAGAAAGCCCCGGACGTGTTCTCTGAGTTTATTAGAGAAAGTCATGGGTTGTATAAAAATGGCAATGTTACGTGGAATGGTGTTTCTTATAAAGCAAGGCTGGCCGATAATGAAAAAGACATTTCGGTCGCTTTAGGGGAGACTTATTATGCACCAATGTCATTAGCCAAGGCATCATACCTGGCGATCACTAAAGATGATATTGTTAAACAAAATGACCCATCTCGAGTTGCCATCGCCAAGCAGGCTTATGAAGCTGAGGATGCACGCTTGAATAAAATCTGGAAAGCTATTCCAGCATCTTTCAGAGCATCGATGAAAAATGAACAAATTTCTTGGGTATGGCAGAAGGAGAATGATTGCGGTAATATTGAATCTGTAAATAATCCGAACTTATCAATATCTGGTAAAGTGGAATTGTATGAGTGCCAAACCGAGATGACCAAGGCTAGGATAAAATATTTGAGTGGCCAGAAATAAGTTCCTCTATTTATGCATTACTAAAGTTTTTGGCACTATATAGTGAGTTGATATTACCTGACGCCGGCTTAACGCTGGTGTTTTTTTATCGCTACAAATAGTTTTGGTGCAGGATAGCTCGAAGATTTGTTGTATCCAGATGATTTTTCGTTGTGAGGATGGATTTAAATTTGAATCCGAGATGCAGATCCTGGTGATGAAAAAAAGTGATTAGGGGACAAAAAAGAAACCCGCCATGGGCGGGTGGAAGGATTGCAACACTAACCAGGAGGAGGTGTTACCAGGTAGACCCCACCTCTTCGGTAATAGTTCAATTTTATTGAAGTTTTTTCGTTTTCTTAGCGGGGTTTCCATCGGGATCTGCGGGGGCGGATGGGTTATCATTCTGCTCCCGTCATCCGGTTGCAGAGGATCTATGCCCGCGTTTTCCTGGTTAGCGCTCTTTTTCGGCGCCTTCTATTTTGTCTACGGTGCTTACTTGCCGTTCTGGTCGCTCTGGCTGGAGGGGGTGGGCGTCAGCGCCGAGATGATTGGTCTCCTGCTGGGAGCGGGGATGGCGATCCGCTTTGCCGGCAACCTGATGGTGATGGGGCAGATCAAGGGGGCGGGCCATCTGCTGCCGGTTACCCGGTTGCTCTCCCTGCTCAGTCTGCTGGCGTTTCTCGGCTTCTATCTCAGTCATAACCTCTGGTGGCTGGTGGGCTTGACCCTGCTGGCGAACTTTATCTATCCGACCCTGATGCCGGTGGGGGAGGCGCTGGCGACCCGCATGGTGGTGCAGGCGCACCTCGATTACGGCAAGGTGCGGCTGTGCGGCTCCTTTGCCTTTATCGTCGCCTCTACCCTGGTGGGGGCGCTGGTGGGCAACTTCGGTAGTGACTGGATTTTGCACACCATGGTGGCGGGGCTGGTGCTGATGCTGCTGCTCAGCTGGCTGCCGCTCTATCCGGCGCCACAGGATAGTCAGGGCGAGCGCGCCAAGGCGTCCTTGCTGGCAACCCTGCGCAGCGCGCCGGTGCGCCGCTTCCTGCTGCTGACCGCTCTGCTGCAGGGGAGCCACGCCGCTTATTACGGTTTCAGCGCCATCTACTGGAAGGCGCAAGGGTATAGCGGCACCATCATCGGCTATCTGTGGGCGCTCGGGGTGGTGGCGGAGATCTGTATGTTTGCCGCCGACAAGCGTTTCTTGCAGCGCTTTGGCGCCCAGAGCCTATTTATTGCAGGTGCCATCGGCTGTGTGGTGCGCTGGGTATTGCTGGGTGCCTCGACCGAGCTGTGGGTGTTGGTGCTGGGGCAACTGCTCCACTCGGTGACTTTCGGGGTGAGTCATCTCGGGGCGGTACGCTTCATGACCCGCCAGCTACCGGCCGAACAGTTGATCCCGACCCAGGCGCTCTATGCGGCCCTTGGCCTCGGCATGACGGTGGCGGCCCTGATGGCACTTTGCGGCGTGCTGTTCGAGCCTCTCGGCGGCGGTATCTTCTTCCTGATGGTGCTGGTGGTCTTGCCGGTGTTCTTCCTGCGGCTGCGCCCCTTTGCGCCGTCTGGGCAGGAGAGTGCTCCAGCCTGATATTTGTCTATTTGAATCATCACCTAACAAAAGGGAGAGCCACGGCTCTCCCTTTTTCGTTGCTGCAGTTTGCGCGTTACTGATGTTCGCCAAGATAGAGGCGGCTGAGGCGGCGCCAGGTATCCGAGCCGATGGTGCCAGCAAGCAGTTCATTGGAGGCGGCATCAAAGCGGCCATCCTGTAGCCAGCCCAGTTGGGGCAGCAGTTGGGCCAGAGTCACGTCATGGTGTTGCAGCTCCCGCTCCAGCGCTTCCCAGAAGGCGCTCCCCTTGACGTAAAAGTGCGGGTAGTAGGAGTGATCGCCCGCCAGCACCTCGCGAGCTGCCCGATAGAGGCCGCTATCGCTATGGGGCATCTGTTTGCCCCGCTCGGCCAGCTCGTTGACCGCCGTGACTTGATGCAGCCGAAAGCGGCGCAGCGCTTTGATGGCAAGGTATTCGGCGAGGCTCTCGTTGACCCAGGTGGGTTGTGGAGCAGAGTGGCGAGCGCTGAGGATATGCACCGCCTCGTGGGCCGAGGTGCGCAGCAGGCGCAAGAGGGCCTGTGGCGTCGGCTTGCCAGCCTCGGTGGGGTAGTTGGCGACAAACACCTGATCTCCGGCGGCGCCGCCAAGGGAGCGGGTCGCCACATCCCGCCCCAGCCACACCAGTTGCCATGGATGAGTGGGCGGATCCACATCGAGCTGGAAGGCCAGATAGTCGATGATCTCATTCAGTTGCTGCTGCAAGGCCGGCAGATCGAGCTGGTTGGCGATCTCGTCATGGCTCAGCACCAGCCGCGGATCTGGCTTGGTGACGGGCACAGTGTCCAGACCAAACGGCAGGATCAGCGGTGGCTGGTTGACATCCGGCAGCGGTTGGCAGCTGCCATCCGGCAGACAAACCTCCCCTCGGTGGTTCCCCATCTGGCGCACAAAGTTACCCCACTCGGTCAATAGCCACTGATTGGGTGCGAACAGAAGCGACTGTTGGGCCGAGGCATCAGCACCCTCTGCCGGAGCCTGTGTGAGCGTGATCTGCCAGCCGATCTCCTTGCAGGAGAAGGGCTGGTTGAGGGCAACCGGCTGGTTGTCTGCAAGGCAGACCAGCGCGGGGGAAACCGGCGTGGCACTGCCCGGCAACTGACGAGCGGGGAGCAGGGTAAAGGGAGGTTTGCCCTGCATAGTGAGGTGCACTTGCAGCACATTGGCGCTGGCGCCCTGCTCTATAAGGTAGCGGGGGCCGTTCGCGTCATTGCCAGCGCAGGCCCACAGTGGCAGCAGCCACAGGGCAAACAGGGTGATATGACGACTCATAAGGGGGTTAGCGCTCCTGCTCGTAGCCCAGCAGATCGCCGGGCTGGCATTTGAGTTCACGGCAGATGGCCTCCAGAGTGGAGAAGCGCACCGCCTTGGCGTGGCCATTCTTGAGGATCGAGAGGTTGGCCTCGGTGATGTCGATGCGCTGGGCCAGCTCGCGGGCGGTCATTTTGCGCTCTGCCAGCAGGGCATCGAGGCGGATGATAATGGGCATACGTTCCTCACACCGTCAGTTGCTGTTCATCGGCCAGCAGTTTGGCCTCGCGCATGACCAGTGCCAGCGCCAGTACGATCAGTCCCGCCAGCAGTACCCGGAAATCGGAGGTACTCAGCGCTATGGTACCGAGTACTTCCGGGCCTCTCATGGTGAGCACCGTATCCAGCAAGGGGGTCAGGATCAATTCGACCAGGAAGGTTGCACAGAGCAGCAGTCCGATCTGCCGATAGCGGCGGATCTGCTCGAAGGTGAAGAGCAGACCGGCGCGGTAGCCACGAAACAGCTGGCGCAGTTGCCAGAGCATCATCATAAAGACCAGATCCGGCAACAGCTGCACCAGGGTGCCGAGCAGCCGGGTGGAGAAGTGAAGGGGATAGTCGGCAGGATTGATGCCGGGGCGGCTCAAGATGGTGTTGAGTTTATCCTGCAGAAAATCGGCGCCACCGAAGGGGGTCCACACCTCCAGCAAGGTGATCAAAGGGGTAGCCAGCAGTGCCAGTAGCAGCAGCCATTCGATCAGCATGCTCGAGCGTTCGAGTTTGTTGGAGATCATCTCATTCCTCACTGTGATGGTTTTATCTGAAAGGTAAAGTTTATCGTTTATCAATATTCACATCGGCAATGTTTATTGTTTTACGATATACAGTCAAGATAAAACTTATTGAAAAACGATAATTTCAATCTGTCCGAAGGGGATGACTTTTGGCTGCTGCCTCTCTAGACTGGCGAGGCTGTATACAAAAACTCAACATGGACAAGGAGTTATCGATGCACCAGGGATGGCTGCTGATCGGATTGTCGCTCACCTATCTGGGGCTGCTGTTTCTGATCGCCTTCGTGGCAGACAAGCACAAACGGCACCGTCTCAAGGGGCAACCGCTGCTCTACAGCCTGTCGCTGGCGGTCTACTGCACCTCCTGGACCTTCTTCGGCACCGTGGGGCAGGCGAGTGAATCCCCCTGGTCGCCGGTGCCCATCTATCTTGGCCCCATGCTGGTCTTTCTGTTTGGCTGGCGGCTGCTGGCCCGCCTCATTCTGGTGGCCAAACGCGAGCACATCACCTCCATCGCCGACTTTATCGCCGCCCGTTACGGCAAATCCCAGCGGCTCGCCATGGTGATCGCCCTCATCGCCATCATGGGGATCCTCCCTTATCTGGTGTTGCAGCTTAAAGCCATCGTCACCGGGCTGGATCTGCTGATGGTCAACAGCGGCGGCATCAGCCCGACCAGCAATACCAGCGAGCTGGCGCTCGGGGTCACTCTGCTGTTGGCGCTGTTCAGCATCCTGTTCGGCACCCGCCATCTCGATGCCACCGAGCACCACAAGGGGATGGTGGTGGCCATTGCTTTCGAGTCGGTGGTCAAATTGCTGGCCTTTATCGCGGTGGGGGGCTTCGCCCTCTGGCTGATCCTGAGCAAACCGGGCGAAGCTCACGAACAGGTGACCCGCGACTTCTTTGCGCAGGTGGTGGCGGTGAGCCCCGGTAACCTGCTGGAGCTTGCCATCTATACGGTGTTGGCGATGTGCGCCGTCATCTGCCTGCCGCGCCAGTTTCATGTGACTGTGGTGGAGAACAATCAGGGGCAGGATCTGCACTGGGCGCGCTGGATCTTCCCGCTATACCTGTTCGTGATGGGGCTCTTTATCTGGCCGCTGGCGCTGGCGGGCAAGCAGTGGGTGGGTGCCGATATGGCCTCCGACACCTATGTGATCAGTCTGCCGATGGCTCTCGGTTTCGATGGCATGGCGATGCTGGCGTTTCTCGGTGGCACCTCGGCGGCTACCGGTATGGTGATCGTCTGCACCATCGCACTGGCGATCATGGTGAGCAATGATCTGGTGCTGCCGGTGCTGCTGCGCCGCTTCTGGCGGCAGGGCCGTGACGAGCGGCTGGTACGGCTGCTGTTGCAGGTGCGCCGTGGCGCCATCCTGCTGATCTTGCTGGCGGCCTGGGGGCTCTACCTCTGGCTCGGCGATCTCACCAGCTTGTCGCGCATCGGTTACCTCTCCTTTGGCGCGGTGGCCCAGTTTGCGCCGGCCCTGCTGCTCGGTCTCTACTGGCGTCACGGCAATCGCAAGGGGGTCTATCTTGGGTTGAGCCTCGGGGTGAGCCTCTGGTTCGTCACCCTGCTGGTGGAGAGCGGGCTGTTGGCCGGTTCTCCGCTGGCCGAACTGCTGGCGCCGCCGGACTGGCCCGCATTTCGCGAGCTGAGTCTCGGAGCCTGGTGTATCTTCCTGAGCCTGCTATTCAACCTGCTCGGTTATGTGGCGGGCTCGCTGCTGTCGCGCCCTGCGGTGAGCGAGCGGCTGCAGGCGGCCAACTTTGTCGGCAAGCCGAGTCGCGATACCGCTGCCCTCTATCAGGCGCGGGTCTCGGTCAAGGAGCTGGAGATGCTGGCGGCCCGCTTTGTCGGTTCAAGCCGGGTCAAACGCGCCTTTGGTCGTTTCGCCGGTGAGCGGGGCGGCACCCTGGCGCCACAGATGCAGGCCTCGGCCGAGCTGATTGCCCACACTGAGCGGCTGCTGGCGGGGGTGTTTGGCACTTCGTCGGCGCGGCTGGTGCTCGCCTCTGCCCTGCAGGGGCGCAACATGCAGCTCGAGGAGATCGCCACCATAGTCGATGAGGCCTCCGACGTGTTTCGCTTCAACCGCGGCCTGCTGCAGGGGGCGATCGAGCATATCGGGCAGGGGATCTCGGTGGTGGACAGGGAGCTTCGGCTGGTGGCCTGGAACCGCCGCTACATCGAGCTGTTCCACTATCCGCCGGGGCTTATTCAGGCAGGGCGCCCCATCGAGGAGATCATTCGCTACAACGCCCAGCAGGGGCTCTGTGGTCCCGGTGATATCGAGGATCATGTGGCGCGGCGGGTCGCCTTTATGAAGCGCGGCATTGCCCATATCTCGGCGCGGGAGCGTCCGGACGGGCGGGTGATCGAGATGCAGGGCAATCCCATGCCGGCCGGTGGTTTCGTCATGACCTTTACCGACATCACGCCGTTTCGTGATGCCGAACGGGTGCTGCGTGAAGCCAACGAGCATCTGGAGGCGCGGGTCGCCGAGCGTACCCGCGAGCTCTCCGAACTCAACCGCCAGCTGCTGCTGGTCAACCAGCAGGTGGAGCGGGCCAATCAATCCAAGAGCCGTTTTCTGGCGGCGGTCAGCCACGATCTGACCCAGCCCCTCAACGCGGCCAAGCTGTTTACCTCCTCCCTGCTGGAGATGCTGCCGGCAGAAGAGGAGCCTGCCCGCATCGCCCGTCATATCGACGATGCGCTGGGGGCGACCGAGGATCTCATCAGCGATCTGCTCGATATCTCGCGCCTTGAGGCGGGCAAGTTCAAAGCCAAGAAACTCGACTTCGCCCTGCACGAGCTGTTCGACAACCTGAAGGCGGAGTTCGGGGTGCTGGCGCAGGCGGGGGGGATCCACTTCTCGGTGGTGGAGAGCAAGCTGGCGGTGCACAGCGATGTGCGCCTGCTGCGCCGGGTGCTGCAGAACTTCCTGACCAATGCGTTTCGCTACAACCCGGGCGGCCGGGTGCTACTTGGTTGCCGCCGGATGGGGGACAAGATCCGCATCGAGGTATGGGACAACGGCCCCGGCATCCCGCAGGACAAGCAGGAGGCTATTTTTGACGAGTTCTCCCGCCTCGATCACTCCCGCACCGCCAAGGAGCAGGGGCTGGGTCTGGGGCTCGCCATCGCCCGTGGCATCTCGCTGGTGCTCGGTCATCAGCTCACTTTGCAGAGTTGGCCGGGCAAGGGATCGGTCTTTGCGGTGACCCTCAATCTGGCGACCCGGCCGGTCACGGCCCATCAGCTGGCGGCGCCGGTGGTGCGTGACAGCCAGCTGGAAGGTGTAGCCGTGCTCTGTATCGACAACGAGCGGGACATTCTGACCGCCATGAGCACCCTGCTTGGCCGTTGGGGCTGCGAGGTGCGCTGTGCCGTCGATCTGGCCGAAGCCGAGGAGCTGGTGGCACAAGGGTTTGTGCCGAGACTGGTGCTCTCTGACTACCACCTCGACGACGGCAAGACCGGGTTGGAGGCGCTCGCTGCCCTGCAGCGGGTGTGTGGCGACGAGCTGGGAGGCATCATCATCAGTGCCGATCGCAAGAGCGAGTTGCAGGCGCAGATCCGCGAGCGGGGGTATGGCTACATCAGCAAGCCGGTCAAACCACTCAAACTGCGGGCCCTGATGAACAGCCTGCTGATGCGCTAGCCGCAGCCGGGGCGGCTAGCCGTGAACCGGCTCACAAAACCGCGCAATGATCCTGTGACCCGTGGTCATGGATGAATGCCGAAAACAGAGGTTTATTGGCGAAGATCTCTTCATCTTCCTGCGTAATGGCTGCCAGTTACTCTTTTGGCTTGCCACTGTCGGTGAACGCCGACAGTGGCAGACCGGATTGGCTCACTCTATAGTCGGGATGCGATTTTTTGCATCGCAAATGAAGTAACCGAAGGGCAAACCGATCGCAAGATCGGGACGCAAAGCTTCCGGTCCAGGGATGAGCCGTACTTGAGATAGCGGGGCCACCACAGGTTGTTGTGCACCTTTGCCAAGAGGCCGCACTGCCGTCTGCGTTACCTGTCAGGGCGTAGCCCTTTTCGTTGCCAACATAACGAAATAGGGAAATATAAAAATGCTAAGTCCAAAGCCTACCATGCTGGCCCTTGCGGTCGGTCTGTGCTGCGCCTCGTCCGCTTATGCTGCGGCGCCCGGCAAGCCCACCATCGGATGGGGTCCCACCAAGTTTTCCATCGTTGAAGTCGATCAGGCGGCCACTGCCTACAACAATCTGGTCAGGGTAAAGGATGCCGCCGATGTGGAGGTGAACTGGAACCTCTGGAGCGGCGATCTGGGCCAGAGTGCCAAGGTACTGCTAAATGGTCAGGAGGTGTGGTCCGGCCCCTCGGCCGCAGCGGGCAGCGCCAAATTCAAGGTGAAGAAAGGGGGGCGCTACCAGATGCAGGTGGCGCTGTGCAACGCCGATGGCTGTACCCTCTCTGATGCCAAGGAGATCGTGGTTGCCGATACCGACGGCAGCCATCTGGCGCCACTCAAGGCGCCGCTGCAGGAGAACAACAAGCCCTACGCCAACAAGTCCGGCAAGGTGGTGGGGACTTACTATGTGGAGTGGGGAGTCTATGGCCGCAAGTTTACGGTGGACAAGATCCCGGCCCAGAACCTGACCCATATCCTCTATGGTTTCACCCCCATCTGCGGCGGGGATGGCCTCAACGACAGCCTCAAGGAGATCGAAGGGAGCTTCCAGGCGCTGCAGCGGGCGTGTGCCGGTCGCGCCGACTTCAAGGTGGCGATGCACGATCCATGGGCCGCCATCCAGATGCCGCAAGGCAACCTCACTGCTCATGACGAGCCCTACAAGGGCAACTTTGGCGCCCTGATGGCGCTCAAGCAGGCCTATCCGAATCTCAAGATCCTCCCCTCGGTCGGCGGCTGGACCCTCTCCGACCCCTTCTACTTCCTCGGTGATAAAACCAAGCGCGATGTGTTTGTCGGCTCGGTGAAAGAGTTCCTGCAGACCTGGAAGTTCTTCGACGGTGTGGATATCGACTGGGAGTACCCGGGCGGACAGGGCGCCAACCCGAAACTGGGCAGCCCGAGTGATGGTGCCACCTATGTGGCCCTGATGAAGGAGCTGCGGGCCATGCTCGACGAGCTGGAGGCCGAGACCGGTCGCCAGTATGAGCTCACCTCGGCCATCGGGGCGGGGGGCGACAAGATCCAGGATGTGGACTACAAGGCGGCCCAGCCCTACATGGACCACATCTTCATGATGACCTACGACTACAACGGTGCCTGGAGCAACACCGAGCTGGGCCACCAGACCAACCTTTATGCGGCGAGCTGGGATCCCGATACCAAGTACACCACCGACAAGGCGGTCAATCAGCTGCTGGCGCAGGGGGTTGAGCCGGGCAAGCTGGTGGTTGGTGCCGCCATGTATGGCCGTGGCTGGACTGGCGTGAGCGGTTATCAGGGCAACAACCCCTTCACCGGCAAGGCGACCGGCAAGGTGAAAGGCACCTGGGAGGACGGGGTGGTGGATTACCGCGACATCGTCAACAACCGCATGGGCAGTGGCTGGGAGAAGAGCTACGACGAGGTGGCCGAGGCTCCCTACCTGTTCAAGGCGTCGACCGGCGATCTCATCACCTATGACAACGATCGCTCGGTCAAGGCCAAGGGGCAGTATGTGCTGGCCAACAAGCTCGGTGGCCTCTTCTCCTGGGAGATCGATGCCGACAACGGTGACATCCTCAACGCCATGCACGAGGGGCTGGGCCACGGCGAGGGGACGACTCCACCAGCCAACAAGCCGCCGCTGGCCAATGCAGGCAGTGACCTCAAGGTGACCGGCCCGACCGAGGTGACGCTGGATGGGTCGGCCTCCCACGATCCGGAAAACAGCGCGCTCAGCTACAGCTGGAAGCAGATCTCCGGGCCGCAGGCTGGCTTGCTTGATGCCACTCAGGCCAAGGCCCGCGTTGTACTCGATGCGGTGACTGCCGACATCAATCTGGTGTTCGAGCTGACAGTGACCGATGACCAGCAGTTGAGTGCCAAGGATCAGGTTGTTGTCACCAACAAGGCGCCGCAGGCCAATCTGGCGCCGGTGGTGAGTGTACCTGCTACGGCCTCTGTGGAGGCGGGCAAGCAGGTGACCATCAAGGCGACCGCCTCTGATCCGAACGGTGATCCGTTGACTTATCAGTGGAGTGTGCCGGCAGGCATCACCGCAACGGGTCAGAACAGCGCCACTCTGGTGGTCACCGGCCCGAGCGTCACCAGCGACATCGGCTATGACTTGGGCGTCACCGTCTCCGACGGCGGGCTGGATGCCAGCGCGGCAACTCGTCTGACGGTCAAACCGGCCAGCAGCGGCGGTGGTTGCACGGCAACCGATCCGGATGCGGCCAACTGGCCAGTCTGGAAAGCAGCCAGCACCTATAACAGCGGCGACAAGGTGAGTCACAACCAGCTGGTGTGGCAGGCCAAGTACTGGACCCAGGGCAACGAGCCTAGCCGCACCGCGGATCAGTGGCTGCTGGTGAGCAAGGTGCAACTGGGTTGGGATGCCAATGTGGCCTACAACGGTGGCGAGCTCACCACCCATAACGGCCGTCAGTGGAAGGCGCAGTACTGGACCAAGGGCAATGAGCCCGGCAAACACGACGTCTGGCAGGATATGGGAGCCGCCAGTTGTAAATAAGCATTGAATGGTGGCGGGGCATGCCAGTCATGCCCCGTTTTTTCTCCCCGCTTCGCCACATTCTGGCGGGTCTGCCAATCGGTTTCCCCACCCAGCTTCTCTTTTGTGCCTGCAAAGCGGCCCTTCCGGGCTAGTGATTAATGCTCTCCCCGATAGCTGGCATCTGTGCCACACGCTGCTCTTTGCCAGCCATTGAGGCTGTTGATAAGCCAGATCATCCCGGCCAGTGGCAAGGCATAAATCGTCAAACGAACAAATTTGTCGTATCTGGATAACCGGGTGCGTGAGGGCAATTCGCTGGGCATGAAGACACCTGCTGGCCATGCAAAGCGGCGATTATAAATTCATTAGTTGCGATACAGATGGGTCTTTTGTCGCATATTGTTCTTACTCATTGATTTTTCTCAATTTGGTGTGATGCAGATCAAAAAAATGATGTGAGGTATCTGGTTGGAGGTGATGAGATTAGGTCTACATATCCGGCTGTTTTTTAAACATTAATTTCTTGAAAGTGGGTAATTGTCGGGGTTGGTAACTGGTGGGCTGGCAATGGTCCGATTTGCTTACTTATCAGAATTACCCTACAGTCAATCGGCGATTATTTATCGCCAGAAATAACGTTGTGACAAGGGCAAACCGATTGAAAAGTCGGGACGCAAAGCTTCCGGTCTAAGGGTCAAGACGACCTAGGATAGCGGGGCCACCACAGTAGAATGCAGGCTGCCTTTGCCAAGGGGCGGCCGTTTTTGTGTCACCTGTCGTGTTGCGTTGCCCTTTCGTTTTTCCCATAACGAAACGAAAAGGAAAGCAATATGCTAAGTCCAAAACCTGCACTGCTGGCCATGATGGTCGGCACCCTGCTCGCCTCCGCCGCCGCTTATGCGGCAGCTCCCGGCAAACCCGCCATCGGTTGGGGCCCCACCAAGTTTGCCATCGTCGAAGTCAACCAGTCCGCGACCGCTTATAACGAGCTGGTCAAGGTGAAGGATGGCGCCGATGTGACCGTCACCTGGAATATCTGGAACGGCGATATCGGCCAGAGTGCCAAGGTGCTGCTGGATGGCAAGGAAGTCTGGTCCGGTCCCTCTTCCGCCGCGGGTACCGCCACCTTCAAGGTGCACAAGGGGGGCCGCTATCAGATGCAGGTCGCGCTGTGCAACGGCGATGGCTGCACCCTGTCTGATGCCAAGGAGATCGTGGTCGCCGATACTGATGGCAGCCACCTCGTACCGCTCAAGCCTGCTCTGCAGGAGAATAACAAACCCTATGTCAACAAGTCCGGCAAGGTGGTCGGCACCTACTATGTGGAGTGGGGGGTCTATGATCGCAACTTCACCGTGGACAAGCTGCCAGCCCAGAACCTGACCCATATCCTCTATGGCTTCACCCCGATCTGTGGCGGTGATGGCCTCAACGACAGCCTCAAGGAGATTTCCGGCAGCTTCCAGGCGCTGCAACGTGCCTGTGCCGGGCGCAAGGATTTCCAGGTCGCCATTCACGATCCCTGGGCCGCGCTGCAAAAAGGGCAGGGGTCACTGGTCGCCTGGGATGAGCCCTACAAGGGCAACTTCGGCAACCTGATGGCCCTCAAGCAGGCCTATCCGGACCTGAAGATCCTCCCCTCCGTCGGTGGCTGGACTCTCTCCGATCCCTTCTTCTTCATGCATGACAAAGCCAAGCGTGACGTGTTCGTCGCCTCGGTCAAAGAGTTCCTGCAGACCTGGAAGTTCTTCGACGGTGTCGATATCGACTATGAGTTCCCGGGTGGCGATGGCGCCAACCCCAATCTGGGGGACAAGACCAAAGATGGGGAAACCTATGTGCTGATCATGAAGGATCTGCGCGCCATGCTCGACGAGCTGGAGGCCGAGACCGGTCGCACCTATCAGCTCACCTCCGCCATCGGTGCCGGTTACGACAAGATTGAGGATGTGGATTACAAGGCTGCCCAGCAGTACATGGACCACCTCTTCGTGATGAGTTACGACTACA
This sequence comes from Aeromonas sp. 25-AL00135, assembly GCF_054052385.1. Taxonomy (NCBI): domain Bacteria; kingdom Pseudomonadati; phylum Pseudomonadota; class Gammaproteobacteria; order Aeromonadales; family Aeromonadaceae; genus Aeromonas; species Aeromonas sp. 25-AL00135. Next base: position 18,247 of record NZ_JBSTYQ010000029.1, read on the forward strand.
ACGGCGCCTGGAGCAATACCTCCCTGGGTCATCAGGCCAACCTCTATCAGGCCACCAACGGCTCGGCCAACAAGCGCTACAACACTGAGGCAGCGGTGCAGCAGCTGCTGGCGCAAGGGGTCGACTCCGGGAAGCTGGTGATCGGTGCCGCCGCCTACGGTCGCGGCTGGAAAGGGGTGAGCGGATATCAGGGCAACGATCCCTTCACCGGCACCGCCACCGGCAAGATCAAGGGCACCTGGGAAGATGGCGTGCTGGATTATCGCCACATCGTCAACAGCCATATGGGCGCAGGCTGGGAGTACAACTACGACGAGACTGCCGAAGCGGCCACCCTGTTCAAGCCCTCCACCGGCGAGCTGATCACCTATGACGACGAGCGCTCGGTCAAGGCGAAAGGCCAATACGTGCTGGCCAACAAGCTGGGCGGGCTCTTCTCCTGGGAGATCGATGCCGACAACGGTGACATCCTCAACGCCATGCATGAAGGCCTGGGGCACGGTGAAGGGGTCACTCCGCCAGCCAACAAGCCGCCAGTAGCCAACGCGGGCAGCGATCTGAGTGTCACCGGCCCGACCGAGGTGACGCTGAACGGCTCCGCGTCCCACGACCCGGAAAATGGCGCCCTCACCTATAGCTGGAAGCAGATCTCCGGCCCGCAGGCTGCCCTGCTAGATGCCACTCAGGCCAAGGCCCGGGTTGTACTCGATGCGGTGTCCGCCGACATCAATCTGGTATTCGAGCTGACGGTGACCGATGACCATCAACTGACCGCCAGGGATCAGGTGGTGGTGACCAACAAGGCGCCGCAACCCAACCTGCCACCGGTGGTCACATTGCCTGCCAGCGTCAAGGTGGAAGCGGGCAAACAGGTGAGCATCACTGCCAAGGCATCCGACCCCAATGGCGACGAGCTGATCTATCAATGGCAAGTGCCTGCCGGTATCACGGCGACCGGCCAGAACAGTGCCACCCTGGTGGTCACCGCCCCGGCGGTGGATACCGAAACCGGTTATGACCTTTCAGTGACCGTCTCCGATGGCGCACTCGACACCAACGCGGCCACCCGTCTCACCGTCACACCAATCAACGAAGGCGGTGAGGGTGGCTCTTGTAACACCACAGATCCGGAAGCAGCCAACGTTCCCGCATGGCAGGCCAGCAAGGTCTACAACGGCGGTGACAAGGTGAGCCATAACCAGCTGGTATGGCGTGCCAAGTACTGGACTCAGGGTAATGAGCCGAGCCGCGCCGCCGATCAGTGGGCGCTGGTGAGTCAGGTTGATCTGGGTTGGAACGCAGCCGTTGCCTACAACGGCGGGGATCTCACCAACCACAACGGCCGTCAGTGGAAGGCTAAGTGGTGGACTCAAGGCAATGAGCCGGGCAAGCACGATGTCTGGCTGGATATCGGGGCAGCAAGCTGTAACTGAGGCCTCCTCACCAATGAGGGGGCATGGCGACATGCCCCCTCATTCCCGGTAGCAATATGAACGAGAACCCGACAATGACCACAAATGTGACCCGAATCGCAGCCCTCATCATGGCAACCCTGGCGGCTGGCCCCTTGTCTGCCACCACCTCGCCCCTGATATTCAATGACACGACACCGCAAAGCGATCTGACCGGCAGCCTGGCTGCCAGCGTGCAGTTTGCCCAGAGCCAGATCCTGCCGTCTCATCCCAAGGAGGGGGATCGCCAACCCATCCTGACCAGCCTGCGCAAGAGCCTGCTGCTGGTGAAACCGCTCCAGGCCGACGGGGTGACCCCGATGACGGTGGAGGCCCGTGACGGCAGTGGCACGCTGCTTGGCACCCTGACCTTGTCACCGCCATCGGCGCTGCCCGAGACTGTCTACCACCTCGCGGGGGTTCCCGAAGGGGGAGTGAGCTTCATCCCGGAGAGCGGCACCACTGCCGTCATCAGCAGCAGTGCTGATTTGGCCAAACTGAGCGACAAGAGCGGCGCCTTCCTCAAGGATCGGCTCACTGGTCGCGCGCTGGTGGAGATCCAGACCGCCGACGGCCGCTGGGTTCGGGATATCTACCTGCCCGTGAGCCCGGAGCTGGAGGGGAAGATGGTGCGGATCCGCTCCAGCGCCGGTTATAACTCGACGGCCTTTTATGGTGAGCGACAGGTGACCGTCTCCCGTGGCCAGACCCTGCAGTTCAAGTTTGCCAATGGGCAGTGGTTCCGCGAGGGGGAGCTGGAGAACAACCGCATCACCTATGCAGCGGATACCTGGAGCGGCGAGCTGCCTGCCGAGTGGATCCAGCCCGGACTGAACCTCTCCGTTCGTCAGGGCAATCTCAGTGGTGAACTGCGTGACATCAAGGTCGGCGCCCCCGGCGAGCTGCTGCTGCACACCATCGACATCGGCATGCTCACCACACCACGGGATCGCTTTGCCTTTGCCAATGACAAGGAGGCCCATCGCGAATACTTCCAGACCATTCCGGCCAGCCGGATGATTGTCAGTCAGTATGCACCGCTCTCCCTACCTGAGGTGATGCTGCCCAACGGCACATTGCTGACCGATTTTGACCCGAGCGAAGGGGGCTGGCATGGCGGCACCATGCGTCAGCGCATCGGCAAGGAGCTTATCTCCCACGGTATCGACAATGCCAACTACGGCATCAACAGCAGTGCCGGTGAAGGGGAAGGAAGCCATCCCTTTGTGGTGGCCCAGCTGACGGCGCACAACAGCCGCGGCAAATATGCCAATGGGGTTCAGGTGCACGGTGGCTCAGGTGGCGGTGGCATCGTCACGCTGGATGATTCGCTGGGCAACGAGTTCAGCCACGAGGTGGGCCATAACTTCGGCCTTGGCCACTATGTGGATGGTTTCCGCGGCTCGGTTCATCGCAGTGCCGATCAGCTCAACTCCAGCTGGGGCTGGGACAGTGACAAACACCGTTTCATCCCCAACTTCTCGCCGACCCGCACCAATGAGGATGCCTGTCTGGATGACCAGTGCCAGCCGCCGTTCGATGGCCGCAAGTTTGGCCACGATGCGATGGCGGGCGGCCGCCCTCTCTCCGGCGCCAACCGTTTCACTCTCTATACCCCCAATTCGGCCGCCATCATCCAGCGTTTTCTGGAGAGCAAGGCGGTGTTCGATGCCAACTCGGCCACCGGCTTTAGCAAGTGGAACAGTGCGATGGCCAGGATGGAGCCCTATCAGCACACAATCGAGTGGATCGAGAAGGTCGATGCTCCCATGGATGCCCTGAGCGAGGCCGGACTGAGTGCCCTGCTGGCGGATTACGGCTTGGTAAGGGTCGCCATGTGGGATGGACGCTGGACTCGTGATATCCGGGTGCCGGTTGCCTCTGCGGACAACCGGGGACGCAGTCTGACCATCGATCACGGGGCCGGTTACAACAGTCGCCTCTTTATCAACGGCAAGGAAATTGTGGTGAACCGGGGCTTCAAGAAGAGCTTCACCTCGGATGGCCAGAGCTGGGTGGAGGTCTCCCCCATCGATACCAAGATTGCACGCAAGCCCGAGCAGTTCGGCGTGCCGGTGACCACCCTGGTGGGCTATTACGATCCGCAAGGAGCCCTGAGCAGCTACATCTATCCGGCGCTGCACGGCGCCTATGGCTTCACCTACCCGGATGACAGCAGCACCCTGTCCGGCAATGACTGTCAGTTGCAGGTGGAGACCCGCGATGGTCTGCAGCGCTTCAGGCTGGCCAATCACCGGGCGGCCAGCAGCGTCATGAACAAGTTCCACATCAACCTGCCCACCGCCAGCGAGCCCGGCCGCGCCACCATCCAGTGCCGTGGCCAGACACTGGTACAGCAGAGCTTGCTGCCACCGCAGCAGACCCTCTCCTTTACCGTCAACGGGCGGCCGCTGGAGCAGGGCGTGGTTGAGAACCAGCCTCCGGTGGTGACCGTACCGGCGCAGCTCGGCGGCATCGGCGGTGAGTGGCTGACCATCACCGCCGAGGCGAGCGATCCCGAGGGGGATGCGCTCAGCTACCGCTGGCACTTCCCGGCGGGCTGGCAGGCGGAGGGCGAGACCAGTGCCAACCTGCGTCTGCTACCGCCGGCTGTCACCACCAGCGAGCAGCATGAGCTGAGTGTGAGCGTCTCGGACGGGGTACATCAAAGCGAAGGGCGCGTCGTGCTGACGCTGGCGCCCGTGGTCGACGGTTCTTGCAACACCACCGATCCGGAAGCGGCGAATGTTCCCGCATGGCAGGCCGGCAAGGTCTACAACGGCGGTGACAAGGTGAGCCACAACCAGCTGGTATGGCAGGCCAAGTACTGGACTCAGGGCAATGAACCGAGCCGCGCCGCCGATCAGTGGGCACTGGCGAGTCAGGTTGATCTGGGCTGGAGCGCCGCTGTTGCCTACAACGGCGGGGAGCTGACCAACCACAACGGCCGTCAGTGGAAGGCCAAGTGGTGGACTCAAGGCAACGAGCCGGGCAAGCACGATGTCTGGCTGGATGTCGGGGCGGCAAGCTGCCCCTAGGTTGAGTCCATGATGAAGATGGCGGAGCCTGTTCAGGCGGGCTCCGCCTTTTGCCACAAAACCATAGAGAGCAACAATAATGAAAAAAAACCGCATCACCCTTCTGCTTGCCGGCATGGTGCTGAGCGGCCACCTGTGGGCGGCCGAGGCATACGACATCAACAAATCCTACCTGGGCGGCAGCCAGGTCAATTACAACGGCCAGGTTTTCGAGGCCAAGTGGTGGGTCAACCCGGGTCAGACTCCCGGCATGGCGGCCGCCAATGAGTGGGATACCCCGTGGAAGCTTGTCGGCGAAGGGGAAGTTACCCCGCCTGACACCGGTGGCGATGACAAGCCCAATCCGCCAACGCCTACCCCGCCGGATGGCAGCACCACCCCCGTCTATATGAGCCAGGCCGAGCTGGATGCCAAAGAGAAGGCGCTGACCGACTTCCCGGCGATGGAAGCGGTCAAGGCTTCCATCGCTACCCGGGACAATCTGGTAGTCGAGGCGGTGCAGCCTGGCCGTGCCGACAACCCGGGCAACGTCAAGCGGGTCGAAAGCCTGCTGAGCGAGAGCCAGTTCAACTACCTGTTCCCGCTGCGCGCCCCCGAGTACACCTATCGCGGCCTGCTACAGGCTGCGGCCAAGTTCCCGGCCCTGTGCAGCGACTACAGCGATGGCCGCGATGCCGATGCTATCTGCCGCAAGACGTTGGCGACCATGTTCGCTCACTTCGCCCAGGAGACCGGCGGCCATGAAAACTGGCGCCCGGAGGCCGAGTGGCGTCAGGCGCTGGTCTACGTGCGCGAGATGGGATGGAATGAGACCATGCGCGGCGGTTACAACGCCGAGTGCCGCCCCGATGTGTGGCAGGGTCAGCAGTGGCCGTGCGGTACGTTCGACAATGGCGAGTTCAAGAGCTACTTTGGCCGCGGTGCCAAGCAGCTCTCCTACAACTACAACTACGGCCCCTTCTCCGAGGCGATGTTCGGTACGGTGCGCACCCTGCTCGACCGTCCCGATCTGGTGGCCGACACCTGGTTGAACCTGGCCAGCGCGGTGTTCTTCTATACCTATCCGCAGCCGCCCAAGCCCTCCATGCTCCATGTCATCGATGGCACCTGGCAGCCAAACGAGCACGACAAACAGAACGGTCTGGTGCCGGGCTTCGGGGTCACCACCCAGATCATCAATGGTGGGGTGGAGTGCGGTGGCCCGGTCGAGCACGCCCAGTCCCAGAATCGCATCAACTACTACCGCGAGTTTGCCAACTACCTCGGGGTGGCGGTGCCATCCGACGAAGTGCTGGGCTGCAAGAATATGAAGGTGTTTGACGACAATGGCGCCGGTGCCTTGCCCATTTATTGGGAGCAGGACTGGAGCTATGTGGCAGAGAACCCCAACGGCGGCAAGAGTTATGCGTGCAAACTGGTGGGCTACCAGACCCGTTTCAGCGCCTTCAAGGCAGGGGATTACAGCCGCTGCGTTCAGCACTTCTATCCGGAGGTGGTGATCGAGGATAACGGCGGTGGCACCAACCTGCCACCGGTGGCCAATATCACCGGCCCGGCGCAGGCCGAAGGTGGCAGCAAGGTGACCCTTTCCGGCCAGCATTCCAGCGATCCGGAAGGCAAGCCACTCTCTTATGCCTGGACTGTCCCGGCTGGAGCCTCTGCCCCGGCACTGGATCAGGTCACTCTGGAGTTGACCCTGCCCAAGCCGGCCAGCGATACCAAGCTGGAGATCAAACTGACGGTCACAGATGAAGGTAATCTGAGCCGCAGCACTACCCAGAGCCTGCAGGTGAAAGGGGAGGAGGGGGGCGTAACGCCGCCTGACTATCCGGCCTATAAAGAGGGGACTCCCTACAAGGCAGGCGAGCGGGTCAGCAACGGCGGTGCCAGCTACGAGTGCAAACCGCACCCCTACACCGGCTGGTGTGCTGGTGCCGCCTGGGCTTATGAGCCGGGCAAGGGAACCGCGTGGAGTGATGCCTGGATCAAGCTGTGATCCGGCATTAAGCCGAAGCAATAAAAGATGGGGCCTGCGGGCCCCATTCTTGTTTGGTGGAGTTCAGGTTTGGCCGTGGAACATCTGGCCCGGACAGGACAGCGCCTCGAAAGGGCTGTGTGATGATGTGTGTTGTTGTTTTATTACATTTTCCGTGAAAGGCTTTCAGCAATTATTTGCCGTAGCGGAAGTAGTATTCACGGGTGGAGGGGGCATAGGCATCTTTCTCTACAACGCCGTTCTTGGTGGTTGCACCGCGCAGGTGGAACAGGACTGCCAGATTCTCAAACATGGTTTACCTCATCGCTCTGTCATTTATGGTTATGGTATGTGACCTAGGTCACGGTTTGATCCTATGGTCATTTGTGAGCCAGATCAACTTTCTATGTTGTAAATTTACAAAAATCATGGAAAGGGTTTTCAAATGCAATGCCCTTTATGGAAAGGCTTTCCCGAGGTGACGGGGGAGAAGCTGATTACCAGCCACCATAGAGAGGTCTGAGAGCGGGGGCGTTGCAAGGGGAAAGAGGCTCGCTGCACGGCCTCTCCTTTATAGGTGCTTGAGCCAATTTGTGACATAAAACAGAGAGATAGCACGTGCCTTGCTGGTAAAAACAGCGAACTGCTGCAATTTTGACTAAACGAATCAGTCGCGGTTATTTTAGGGTTGACAGCAAAGCGGGTGATGCCTATCATGCGCCTCCGTTGCCGGAGATAACTTCGTCAGCACCGAGGTGAGTTGGGGTTATAGCTCAGCTGGGAGAGCGCTTGCATGGCATGCAAGAGGTCCGCGGTTCGATCCCGCGTAGCTCCACCAAATTCTCCTCGAACAATCTGGAATCAAAGGGGTTATAGCTCAGCTGGGAGAGCGCTTGCATGGCATGCAAGAGGTCCGCGGTTCGATCCCGCGTAGCTCCACCAGATTCTTGATTGTTGTATTGAATACCCAGGGCAGTGTGGTGTGTATCACCCAAGCCGACCTTTGTGGGGTTATAGCTCAGCTGGGAGAGCGCTTGCATGGCATGCAAGAGGTCCGCGGTTCGATCCCGCGTAGCTCCACCATTATTTAGGATGAATGGCCGCCAGAACCATTCATTCAGTACCGAATTTGGGGTTATAGCTCAGCTGGGAGAGCGCTTGCATGGCATGCAAGAGGTCCGCGGTTCGATCCCGCGTAGCTCCACCAAATTCAGAGTGACTAATGTCATTCACACAAATCGGGGTTATAGCTCAGCTGGGAGAGCGCTTGCATGGCATGCAAGAGGTCCGCGGTTCGATCCCGCGTAGCTCCACCAAATTCTTGTTACAAGAAGCAAAAAGGCCACCGCATCGCGGTGGCCTTTTTGTTTTCTCCTGTCCCGTCCTGAATATGGTTTACACCTTTCCCCCCAATAAATGGAGAACCCGATGGGACAAGGTGTGAAACGGACACAGCGCGATTA
>NZ_JBSTYQ010000030.1:0-25842 GCF_054052385.1 Aeromonas sp. 25-AL00135
ACATTGAAAATCAAAAATTGTTTTTGATGTTCGATGCTGTGAGTGCCCACACAGATTGCTTGATTCAAATTGTTAAAGAGCGACGCAACAGCGTGTTGCTGCGGGAGTGGAATTCTACTCAACCGCCTTCTCGAGTCAAGCCTTATTTTCAAAGGCTTTTCTAGGTTACCGACGAGGTTGTTTGCGTTGCCGCTTGCCGTGTCGATGGAGGCGCATTATAGGGATCTGGATCACGCTTGCAAGGGTCTTTTCGAATTAAATTCGCATTTTTGGTTCAACCGTTCACTAATCACCCAAAAAGCGCATTTATCCTGCAATAACACACCCGTTTGGCGAGCTCGCTATCCTCTATATGACGTGGCGATGGTAGCAGATCAAGGTTGTGGCGATTTGGTCTCTCTACATCTATATGCATGGTGATCGAGGTCACGCCTTCGGGTAACATAGCGCCCCTTTGCGATTCACACACTCTTGGGCTTTGGAGAGTTTAATGCCTTTTGCACTTGGCCAGCGTTGGATTAGTGATACAGAGACGGATCTGGGGTTGGGGACTGTCGTTGCTGTTGAAGGACGCATGGTTACCCTGTTGTTTCCGGCTACCGGTGAAAACCGCATGTATGCCAAAGAAGAGGCGCCGGTCACCCGGGTCAGCTTCAATGTGGGCGATCAGATCACCAGTCACGAAGACTGGACCATGACGGTCGAAGAAGTGCAGGAGAAAGACGGCCTGCTTATATATGTAGGTGTGCGCACCGACAATAATGAGCCCGTTGCCCTCAAAGAAGTGTTTCTCAACAACTTTATCAAGTTCAACAAGCCGCAGGATCGCCTGTTCGCCGGTCAGATCGATCGGATGTCCCGCTTCACCCTGCGCTACGAGGCGCTGGTCAACCAGCACCAGCGTCGTCGCAACCCGACTCGCGGTCTGGCCGGTGGCCGTGTCAGCCTGATCCCGCACCAGCTCTATATCGCTCATGAAGTGGGTCACCGCTACGCTCCGCGCGTACTGCTGGCCGATGAGGTAGGTCTGGGCAAAACCATCGAAGCGGGCATGGTCATTCATCAGCAGCTGCTCTCCGGCCGTGCTCATCGGGTGCTGATCCTGCTGCCCGAAACGCTCCAGCACCAGTGGCTGGTCGAGATGCTGCGCCGCTTCAACCTGCACTTCTCCCTGTTTGACGAGGAGCGCTGCATCGAGGCGTTTGCCGATGCGGAGAACCCCTTCGAGACCGAACAGCTGGTGATCTGCAGCCTCGACTTCCTGCGCAAGAAGCGCCGTCGCTTCGAGCAGGTGCTGGAGGCCGAGTGGGATCTGCTGGTTGTCGACGAAGCCCACCATCTGGAGTGGAGTGAAGAGGCGCCGAGCCGCGCCTACGAAATGGTGGAAGCGCTGGCCGAACAGGTGCCGGGCGTACTGCTGCTGACCGCTACCCCGGATCAGCTGGGCCACCAGAGCCACTTTGCCCGTCTGCGCCTGCTCGACCCGGAGCGTTTCTACGACTATGAGGCTTTCCTCGCCGAGGAGCAGGCCTATGGTCAGGTCGCGAGCGCCGCGCAGGAGCTGCTGGATGGCGAGACCCTGAGCGATGAAGCCAGACAGATCCTCGCCAGCCAGCTGGAAGGGCTGGATTTGAGCGATGCGACTGCCCGCCAGCAGGCAGTCGCCAAGCTGCTGGATCAGCATGGCACCGGCAGGGTGCTGTTCCGCAACAGCCGCGCCAATATTCAGGGCTTCCCCGAGCGTCACCTCAACGTCTACCCCATGCCGCTGCCGGAGCAGTACAAGACCGCCATCAAGGTGATGGGCATGATGGGTGGCAATGGTGGCGATCTGCAGACCCGCGCCCTGCGCTACCTCTACCCCGAGAAGATCTTCCAGCAGTTCGAAGGCGACAACGCCACCTGGACCCAGTTCGACCCCCGTGTCGAATGGTTGCTGGAGCTACTGCTCTCAGCTCGCCAGCAGAAGGTGCTGGTGATCTGCTCCGAAGCGGCGACCGCCATCGCACTGGAAGAGGCGCTGCGTACCCGTGAAGGGATCCGTGGTGCCGTGTTCCACGAAGGGATGTCGATCCTCGAACGGGACAAGGCCTCCGCCTATTTCGCCCAGCAAGAGGGTGGCGCCCAGGTGCTGCTCTGCTCCGAGATCGGCTCAGAGGGTCGCAACTTCCAGTTTGCCAGCCATCTGGTGCTGTTCGATCTGCCCCTCAACCCGGACCTGCTGGAACAACGTATCGGCCGCCTGGATCGTATCGGTCAGCAGAATACCGTCGAAATCCATGTTCCCTATCTGGAGGGTACCTCCCAGCGCGCCCTGCAGCTCTGGTATCACGATGGTCTGGATGCGTTCGAGCAGACCTGCCCGACTGCCCGCCCGGTATTCGAAGCGGTACGTGAAGAGCTGTTCGAGCTGCTGGCCGCCAACACCGGCGATCAGGCGGCCCTCGATGCCCTGCTGGTCAAGACCCGCGAACTGCACGAGCCGCTCAAGGCTCGACTTGAGCAGGGTCGCGATCGCCTGCTGGAGATCCACTCCAGCGGTGGCGCCGCCGCCCAGCAGCTGGTCGACAAGCTGGCCGCCGAAGATGACGACACCGGCATGATCTCCTTCGCTCTCAAGATGTTCGACGAGATCGGCGTCAATCAGGATGACCGTGGCGAGAACGCGCTGGTGCTGACCCCCGGGGATCACATGCTGGTCTCCAGCTTCCCGGGCCTGCCGCAAGACGGCATGACCATCACCTTCGATCGCAACACAGCCCTGTCGCGGGATGACATGGCGCTGCTCTCCTGGGATCACCCCATGATGCGCGGCGGTATCGACCTGATCCTGGGCTCCGAGATTGGAGCGACCTCGGTCGCCCTGCTCAAGAACAAGGCGCTGCCCATCGGCTCCATCCTGCTTGAGCTGATCTTTGTCGCCGAGTCTGCAGCCCATCCCCAGCTCTATCGCTTCATGCCGCCAACGCCGATCCGTCTGCTGATGGACAAGAACGGCCAGAATCTGGGTGAGAAAGTGGCGTTCGATGCCTTCAACCGCCAGCTGACGCCGGTCAATCGCCACCTCGGCAGCAAGCTCGTGACTGCATCCCAGCCGGTGATCCACGGTCTGATTGGCAAGGGCCAGGCCATTGCCGAAGAGCTGAAAGCCGGGATTGTCGACAAGGCCCGTGCCCAGATGGCGCAGACCCTGCAGCAGGATCTGGATCGTCTGGAAGCGCTCAAGGCGGTCAACCCGAACGTGCGAGACAGCGAACTGGATTATCTGCGCAATCTGCAGGCAGAATTGCACCACCTGATCGATCAGACCCAACTCAAGCTGGATGCAATCCGCTTTATCGTGGTCACCCATAACTGACAAGGTACCGACCGACAGCGGCCAGAACCAGCTCAAACTGGATACCCAAGGCCGCTTTGTCGTGGTTACCCATAACTGATGGGGGCTTGCCCCCACCTTCTGATGCGAGACATTTATGTTTGAATACTCACCGCCTCTGGAACCCTGGCTCGATATCCTGTTCAAGGACAAGGACATCATGGTGGTCAACAAGCCCACTGGCCTGCTAAGCGTCCCCGGGCGCGGCCCCGAGAATGAAGACAGCGTCCTGCATCGGGTGAAACAGCAACACCCCAAGGCGGCGGCAGCTCATCGCCTCGACATGTCCACCACTGGCGTCATTGTCATTCCCCTCAATCCCAACTCTCATCGGGAGCTGAGCCGACAATTTCGCGAGCGGGAGACCGAGAAGCACTACCTCGCCTGGGTGTGGGGTGAGCCGGAAGCAGAGTCGGGACAGGTTGACCTGCCGCTCTGCGTCGACTGGCCCAACCGCCCGAAGCAGAAGGTGGATCACGAGGAGGGGCGTCACGCCCTGACCCTGTGGCAGAAACTGAAAGTGGAGAACGGCAACAGCCTGATCAAGCTGACTCCCATCACAGGTCGCTCGCACCAGTTGCGCGTCCATATGCTGGAGCTGGGGCATCCGATCCTGGGTGACAACCTCTACGCCCATCCGGATGCGCTGGCGGCTGCCCCCCATCTCTACCTGCATGCGGCCATGCTGACCATCAGCCACCCCCGCAGCGGGGAACGGATGACCTTCGAGGCGCCGGCTCCTTTCCCGGTCTGATCCCGCAAATCGCAGAGATAAAAAAGCCCCCATCGCGAGATGGGGGCTTTTTCATTAGGGTCAGACGCGAATATCGATCTTGCTTCCCAGGGAAGCGCTGGCCGATGTCGGTGCAACCGGCGCTGATTGCGCTGCGTTTTGCAGCAGCTTCAGCGCAGCTTCGCCCTCTTGGGTCTGCTGTTTCTTGGCCAGACTGGCCGTCATCAGAGCAGAACCAAACGACGCATTTGCAGAACTTGATATATCCATAGGGTTCCTCCTGCACTCAACAGTATCGGCCAAGCGGCCCCGAACATAAGCACTGAATGCAAAACAATCTGACAGTTGCTTTTCTATCAATCAGATAGCACTAGCATTCATGGCCCCTGTTCACCGCTGGATGACACCTTCAAGCTCCTGTGCCGTCATCGCCCGAAGCACCTTGCAAGGGTTGCCAGCCGCCACCACGTTGGCGGGCACATCTTTGGTCACCACCGAACCGGCACCGATGACGCTGTTGTCACCGATAGTGACACCGGGGCAGATAACAGTGCTGCCGCCAATCCAGACGTTGTGACCGATCCGCACCGGCTTGCCGAACTCGACACCCTTGATACGTGGCGCCACCGCCACAGGATGAGCGGCGGTGTAGATCTGCACCCCGGGCGCCAGCAGCACATTGTCGCCGATGTGCACCTCACAGACGTCGAGGATGGTGCAATTGACGTTGGCGTAGAAGTTCTCGCCGACGAAGATGTTGGCGCCATAGTCGCAGAAGAACGGCGGATTGATGGCACACTCCTGGCCGCGGCTACCGAGCAGCTCGTGCAGCAAAGCATCCCGCACCGGTTTCTCCTGCCAGCTGGTGTTGAAGGTGTGATATAGCCTGCGGCAGCGCTCGCGCGCCGCTTTCAGCTCGGGATCGCCCGCATCATAAGGCTCCCCCACCACCATCTTCTGCCACTCGGCACCGTGCACCACCTTCTCCATTACCTACTCCATCAGCCAGATCAGGGATTCATAAGGGCGCAGCATAGCCGATTGCGGTTGGGCCGGGCTATCGGGGTAGTTGCCGAGCAGCAACCGACCTTGCCCACTTTGCAGCTCGGCAGGCAAGGCAAACTCCACCGGCTCGCAGTAGAAGTTGCTCACCACCAGCAGGGTCTGACCGTTGGCACGGCGGGCATAGGCCCAGATCTGCGGGTGCCCGGCCAGTAGCTCCTGATAATCCCCCACAGTGAAGATGGGGTGCGCCTTGCGAATGGCGATGAGATCCCGATAGTGCCAGAACACCGAGTGCTGGTCGGCCAGCGCCGCCTCGGCGTTGATCTCGGGATAGTTGGCGGCAGGCTTGAGCCAGGGCGTCCCGCTGGTGAAACCTGCATTGGCCGCAGCACTCCACTGCATAGGAGTACGCGAGTTATCCCGGGACTTGGAACCGAGAATCGCGAGGATCTCGGCCTCGCTCATCCCTTCCGCCTGCTTGATGGCGAAGATGTTGCGGCTCTCCACATCCTGATAGTCGTTGATATGCTGATAGCCGGGGTTGGTCATGCCGATCTCCTCCCCCTGATATATGTAGGGGGTGCCTTGCAGGCCATGCAGCGTGCTGGCCAGCATCTTGGCGGCGACCACCCTATGCTCACCCTCATCGCCGAAACGGGAGACGATGCGCGGCTGATCGTGGTTGCACCAGAACAGCGCCGACCACCCCTTGCCGTGCATACCGCTCTGCCAGTGGTTGAAGATGCGCTTGAGTTCGAGGAAATCGAACGGTGCCTTGGTCCACTTGTCGCCGTTGGGGTAATCCACCTTCAAATGGTGGAAGTTGAACACCATGGATAGCTCGGAGCCATCCAGCGCGCCGTAGCGCTGGCAGTGCTCCAGACTGGTGGAGGACATCTCCCCCACCGTCATGGCCCCCACCGGGGCGAAGACATCGCGGCTCACATCCTGCAGGAATTCGTGGATGCGCGGCCCGTCGGTGTAGAAACGGCGGCCATCGCCTATCTCGTCGTTCGGGAACGCCTGATCCTTGGAGATGAGATTGATGACATCGAGCCGGAAACCGTCCACCCCCTTCTTCGCCCAGAAGTGGATGATCTTTTTCACCTCGGCGCGCACTGCAGGATTTTCCCAGTTGAGATCAGCCTGCTCGCGGGCAAACAGGTGCAGGTAGTACTGGCCGGTGGCGGGATCCAGCTCCCAGGCGCTGCCGCCAAACTTGGATTGCCAGTTGTTGGGCACGCCGCCATCCACCGGATCGCGCCAGATGTAGTAGTCGCGGTAGGGGCTGTTTTTATCCCCCAGCGCCGACTTGAACCAGGCGTGCTCGGTGGAGGTGTGGTTGACCACGATATCCATCACGATGCGGATGTCGCGCGCGTGGGCGGCAGCCAGCAGCGCCTCGAAATCAGCCATGGTGCCGTAGGCGGAATCGATGGTGTAGTAGTCGGCGATGTCGTAGCCGTTGTCCACCTGCGGCGAGACGTAGACCGGGGTCAGCCAGAGGGCATCGACCCCCAGCGTCTTGAGGTAGTCGAGGCGGGCCATGATCCCCTTGAGATCGCCGGTGCCACAGGCGCCGGAATCCTGAAAGCTCTTGGGATAGATCTGGTAAATCACGGCGCTCTGCCACCAGGGTGTTTGGCTCATGGCTCTTTCTCTTATCACAAATTGAAAAGGGAGAGGGCGACCCGCAAGGTCGCCCTGACAATCAGATTCAGGCGCTGGCTTCGGCCAGCTTGCCGGCCGCTTGCTGGCGCTTGTAGACCAGCAGGGTCAGCACCACCGGCACCACGATGGCGACCAGCATGGCGAGGGAGTAAACGGCCCAGTATTGCGGCTGGATGGAGAGGATGCCCGGCAGGCCGCCTACCCCGATGCCGTTGGCCATCACCCCGGCGAAACCGCAGATGAGGGCTGCAAGGCTGGAGCCCACCATGGCGCACAGCATGGGGAACTTGTACTTGAGGTTGATACCGTACATGGCCGGCTCGGTCACCCCGAGGTAGGCGGAGATGGCGGCAGGCACCGAGATCTCCCGCTCGTTCTCCTTGCGGCTAATCAGAATGATGCCAACGACCGCAGATGCCTGAGCGATGTTGGAGAGAGCGATCAGCGGCCAGATCGGGGTGCCACCCATGCTCTGCATCAGCTGCAGATCCACTGCGTTGGTAGTGTGGTGGATACCGGTGATGACCAGCGGTGCGTAGAGGAAACCGAACAGGGCTGCACCGATGGGAGCAAAGGAGCCGGTCATGGCGGCCTTGGCAGCGAAACCGACGCCATCACCAATCCAGCGACCGAACGGGCCGATAAAGGCGTGGGCCACGATCACTGCCAGCAAAAGCGAGACAAACGGCACAATCACCAGATAGAGGTAAGCCGGAATGATCCGCTTGAGGTTGGTCTCAACCCAAGCCAGGAAGACACCCGCCAGCAGCGCCGGAATGACCTGTGCCTGATAGCCCACCTTCTGGATCACAAACAGGCCGAAGTCCCACACCTCGGGAGTCTGCTGACCAATGCCGTAGGCGTTCATCAACTGCGGTGACACCAGCGTCACCCCCAGCACGATACCCAGGATCTCGGAGCCGCCCATCTTCTTCACTGCAGACCAGCAGACACCGACCGGCAGGAAGTGGAAAATCGCCTCGCCCAGCAGCCAGAGGAAGGCGTGTACCTGAGCCCAGAACTGGCTGATCTCGGTGAGGGTGTGAGTGCCATCGTCGAACATCTTGATGTCGCCGATGACGTTGCGAAAGCCCAGGATCAGACCGCCGGTGATGATGGCAGGCAGCAGCGGCACGAAGATCTCCGCCAGATGGGAGATGCCCCGCTCCAGCGGGTTCATGTTCTGGCGTGCCGCCTGTTTGGCGGTCTCCTTGCTGCCACCGCTGACGCCGAGCTGTTCGGTCAGCGCCTTGTACCACTGCTCTACCTCGTTGCCGATCACCACCTGGAATTGACCGCCCTGGGTGAAGCTTCCCTTCACTGCCGGAATGGTTTCGATGGCCTTGCTGTCGGCCTTGGCCGGATCGTTCAGGACGAAGCGCAACCGGGTCAGGCAGTGGCTGACGGTGGCGATGTTCTCCTTGCCACCGATCTTGTCGATCAGGGTGGCAAGCTGCTGTGCGTTGATCTTGGACATGGGTCTTCCCTCTGTGACGCCATTGAATAGTGGTCTGTATCGCCCTTTTGAGCCAGTCTGTCGGCCGGAGCGTTTTTGGTATCGTTCCCATTTAGCATGCCGACAATCTGGCCAGATCGAAATGGGAACGTTCCCAATTCGTGGCCAGCATCACAAAAAGCGCACTTTTTGTTCAGTCCGGAGTGATGGGGGTCACAGGGTTCGACAGGGGGCGATTGTCACCAGCGGAGGCTGATCCTGCTCAATCTGACCGAGCAGCTGACGCGCCGCCTGCTCCCCCGCCCCTTTGTAACCAAGATCGAGACTGAGGGCGTTGGGGAAGAGGAAACTGAGCATGGGGTTGTTGCCAAGGCCGGTCACCAACACCTCGCTACGCCCTTGTTCTTGCAGGTATTTTGCCGCACCGATGGCGAGGGTGTCGCTGGCGCAGACCAACGCCTGGGTGGAGGGGGTAAGCAGCTCGGCCGCCAGCCGGTAGCCGCTCTGCAGGCTGAGATCACCGAGGGCGCTGCGCGGGCGCAAGCCCTGCTCTGCGCAGTAAGCGAGATAGGCGTCGAGGCGGCGCTGGCCGGTGGTGAGATCCGAGGCATCCACCCCCAGATAGGCGATGTCGCGGGCGCCACGGCTTGCCAGCTGCGCCAGCATGGTGCGCACCGCACCGGCGTCGTCAAAGCAGACCGAGGAGAAACCGGGGTATTCACGGGCGACCAGCACCAGCTTCTCTTTCAGCGGCGCCATGGCGGCATAGTCCAAGTCATTGAAGGCGAAAAGGATAATGCCATCCACCCCGCGCCGCTCCAGCACCGCCAGATGCTCCTTTACCTTGGCGGGGGAGAACTTGCTCTCCATCAGCACGGCATCGTAGCCGCGCTGATAGAGGGTCTCCAGCATGCCGCGCACCGCCTGATTCTCCGAGCTGGAGTCGAGCCGCGAGACGATGATCCCCACCACCTGCTGGCTCTGGCTGCGCATGGCCCGCGCCGATTTGCTCGGCACAAAGCCGTGCTCGGCGATGATCTGCTCCACCCGCTCGCGGGTCTCCTGCTTCACCTTGGGATCCTGGTTGAGCACCCGGGAGACGGTCGACTTGCCGACGCCACTCAGTCTGGCGATATCGAGGATGGTCAGTTTCTTGTCCATGAATTGGCTCACAGGAGGCTAGGCGGTGGAATTGCCCACATTGTTGTGATTAACCCCTGTGAATACAAGCCCATGGCGTTAGAATGCCCTTTTTGCCCCGCCGTCATGGTGTGTGGGCACAGCACAGGATGCCCATCATGGATCTGCTGGCCAGTCTGCTCTTCTCCCTCTCCATCACAGGCCCCATCTGCGTGGTGCTGCTGCTCGGCATCTTGCTCAAGCGGCTGGGGCTGCTGCCGGATCCCTTTACCGAATCCGCCTCGCGACTGGTGTTTCAGGTCACCCTGCCCGCTCTGCTCTTTCTCAGTATTCTGGGTACCAACTTCGCCACCATGCCGAGCCTCTGGTTTATCGGCTATGGCCTGCTCGCCACCGTTATCAGCTATCTGGTGCTGGAGCTGCTGGCCGGACGTTTTATCGGGGAGCAGCGACTGCGCGGGATCTTCGTGCAGGGGAGCTTTCGCGGCAACAGCGCCATTATCGGTCTCGCCTATGTGCAGAACGCCTACGGCCACGAGGGGTTGGGGGCGGCGGCCTTCTACGTCGGCGCGGTGACCGTGCTCTACAACATTCTCGCGGTGATCACCCTCACCCGCAGTCTCGGCGGCGCTACCGGTATTCGCCCCATTCTGCTCGGCATCATCAAGAATCCGTTGATCATCGCCATTGTGGCGGCGCTGCCGTTTACCCTGCTCGGTATCAAGATGCCGCAACTGCTGCTCACCACCGGCAGCTACTTCGCCAACATGACGTTGCCGCTGGCGCTGCTCTGCACCGGCGCCTCCCTCAGCCTCGATGCTCTGCGTGGTGGTGCAGCCATTGCGGGCTGGGCCAGCATCATGCGGCTCTGTCTCATTCCGGCTGCGTTCACTCTTGGGGCGGCCCTGCTCGGCTTCAGCCATCTGGAGCTGGGTATTCTGTTTCTCATCAGCGCCACTCCGACTGCCGCCGCCAGCTATGTGATGACCCGCGCCATGGGTGGCGACAGCGTGCTGGCCGCAAACATCATCGCCACCACCACCCTCGGCTCGCTGGTTACTACCAGCCTCGGGGCGACTCTGATGAACTATCTGGGTCTTATGTACTGACGGCTTGACCTTGCCGGAGGCGGCAGCTTTAGGCTGGCGCTCATCAACAGAGGAGATATTCCATGACCATCGAACTCACCGTGTCCGGCATGTCCTGTGGTGGCTGCGCCGCCAGTCTGCAAAAAGCGCTGCTGGCCCAGCCTGCGGTCACCACCGCAACCGTCGATTTCGCCAGCAGCAAGGCCGTTATCGAGAGCGAGCTGAGCAAGGCAGAACTAATCGCCCTGATCGAAGCCAAGGGTTTCTCTGCAAGTTAAATTATCTCCATATAGGTATAAAACAGGTTAAAAATCTGTACTCACCTGTCTTTTGGTGAGTTTTATCACAGACCCGGGTTATTAAACGGGCAAACTTGCTGCAATTATTCCAACCAGAAGGATTTGCAGCATGACCCTACCGATCCGCAAGACCCTGCTCGCCGCCGTCGTTAGCCTGACCCTCTCCCCCATGGCCATGGCGCTGCCCAACGTCCATATTCTTGCAACCGGCGGCACCATTGCCGGGGCAGGCCAGTCGGCTACCCAGTCCAACTACGAGGCTGGCAAGGTGGCCATCGAAACCCTGATCGCCGCCGTGCCCGAGATGAAGAACGTGGCCGATGTGCAGGGTGAGCAGGTGGTCAAGATCGGCTCCCAGGACATGAACGACGAGGTGTGGCTCAAGCTGGCCAAGCGGGTCAACGAGCTGCTGGCCAAGGATGACGTGGATGGCATCGTCATTACCCACGGCACCGACACCATGGAAGAGACCGCCTACTTCCTCAATCTGACCGTCAAGAGCGACAAGCCGGTGGTGCTGGTCGGCGCCATGCGCCCCTCCACCGCCATGAGTGCCGATGGCCCGCTCAACCTTTACAACGCCGTGGTGACCGCCTCCGACCCCGCCTCCAAGGGCCGTGGCGTGATGGTGGCGATGAACGACACCGTTCTCGATGCCCGCGACGTCACCAAGACCAACACCACAGGCGTGCAGACCTTCGCTTCCCCCAACTTCGGCCCGCTCGGCTACATCCACAACGGCAAGATCGACTATCAGCGCAGCCCGGCCCGTCTGCACACCAGCAAAACGCCGTTTGACGTGAGCAAGCTCGACAAGCTGCCGCAAGTGGGCATCGTCTACAGCTACGCCAACGCCACCGACTTGCCGGCCAAGGCGATGGTGGATGCCAAGTTCGACGGCATCGTCAGCGCCGGGGTGGGCAACGGCAACCTCTACCACACCCTGTTCGACACCCTGGCCAAGGCGAGCAAGGATGGCATCCGCGTCGTGCGCTCCGCCCGCGTGCCGACCGGCGCCACCACCCTGGATGCCGAGATCGATGATGCCAAGTACGGCTTCGTGGCCTCCGGCACTCTCAACCCGCAGAAAGCGCGGGTGCTGCTGATGCTCTCCCTGACCCAGAGCAAGGATCCGGCCCAGATCCAGCGCTGGTTCCAGCAGTTCTGACAACGGTTGCCTGACAAGTGACAAGCAAGGGCGGGACTTCCCGCCCTTTTCCATCCTGCCATGCCACTTCGCCAAGCTCCCGCTTCGTCCATGACACCATTTGGCGGGGTCATCCTTCCCTTTTCCGGCCATCTTTTTCAGCCATCCCAGAGCGCTGTCATCAAATTAGCGAGCCGGATCACCCGCTTTCACAAGCGCATCGCCGCCAAATTCATTACACTGCCAGCGATCTTATCCACTCAAGGAGTGCTGTTGCTGTATGGAAATATTGATCCTGCTGGGATTGATTTTGCTTAATGGCGTCTTCGCCATGTCAGAAATCGCCATCGTCACCGCACGCAAGGCTCGCCTCGGCAAGCTTGCCTCTGAAGGCAACCGTTCCGCCGCCATCGCCCTCAAACTGGGCGAAGACCCGACCCATTTTCTCTCTGCCGTCCAAATCGGCATTACCAGCATAGGTCTGCTCAACGGTATCTACGGCGAATCCCTGCTGGCCCAGCCCTTCTCCCTCTGGTTGCAG
Organism: Aeromonas sp. 25-AL00135; assembly: GCF_054052385.1. NCBI lineage: Bacteria > Pseudomonadati > Pseudomonadota > Gammaproteobacteria > Aeromonadales > Aeromonadaceae > Aeromonas > Aeromonas sp. 25-AL00135. The sequence continues at coordinate 12,457 of NZ_JBSTYQ010000030.1, forward strand.
GAGTGGGGACTCCCGGCCAAAAGCAGCAGCCTGCTCGCCACCGTCATCGTGGTAGTGGTGGTCACTTACCTCTCCATCGTGGTGGGGGAGCTGGTGCCCAAGCGCCTCGGCCAGCTCAATGCCGAGCGCATCGCCTGTCTGGTCGCGCGCCCCATGCACTGGCTCGCCACCCTGACCCGCCCCTTCGTCTGGCTGCTGTCGGCCTCCACCAATGCCAGCCTGCGGCTGCTGCGGGTCAACCAGAACGGCAGCGCCAACGTCACCGAGGAGGAGATCCACGCCATGCTGGTGGAAGGATCGGAAGCTGGGGTAATCGAGGATCATGAACACACCATGCTGCGCAACGTCTTCCGTCTCGACGAGCGCAGCCTCTCCTCCCTGATGGTGCCGCGCAGTGATATCCGCTATCTGGATCTAGCGTTGCCGCTGGAGACCAACCTGCAGCGGCTGGTGGAGTATCGCCACAGCTATTTTCCGGTCTGCGACGGCAACCTGTCAGAATTGGTGGGTATCATCAATGTCAGCAAGGTGCTGCACGCCTATATCAAGGGGGAGCCCATCGATCTGGCTGCCCTGACCCAGGAGGGCAGCCTGCTGCCCGAGACCCTCAACGGCGTCGAGCTGCTCAACCACTTCCGCACCCACAGCGAACAGATGGCGCTGGTGGTGGACGAATATGGCGAGCTGCAGGGACTGGTCACCCAGCAGGATCTGCTGGAGGCGCTGGCGGGGGATTTCCAGCAGGAGGATGGCGAGGACAACTGGGCATTCCGGCGCGCCGACGGCAGCTGGCTGCTCGATGGCCTGATCCCGCTGCCGGAGTTGAAGGACTGTCTGGAGCTGGTTCGTCTGCCAGAAGAAGAAAAACATCACTATCACACCCTCGGAGGGCTTATCATGCTGCTCCTTGGTCGTGTTCCACAAACCGGAGACCTGGTGACACTGGAACAGTGGCAACTGGAAATTGTTGACATGGATGGCCTGCGCATCGACAAGGTGCTCGCCATGCCCTTGACCGATCAACCCAGCTAACCTGCGGAGTTTGCAAGTATGGAGCAGTTTTACCAACTGGCTCACGCCTTTATGAATCACGATCTGAACACACTTTCCGATCCCAAGATGGCCTTCATGATCTGTGGTGTGATTCTGACGTTTCTGGTACTGGAAAACGGATTCATCCCTACCGCCTTTCTGCCCGGTGACAGCCTGCTGATCCTCACCGGCGTGCTCATCTATCAGGATGTATTGTCTCTCGGGGTGATCCCGCTGTTGATCATGGCTACCTTTGTCGGCACCTGGCTCGGTTACATGCAGGGCCGCTTCCTTGGCCACACCCAGCTCTACCATCGGCTGATGTCCCACGTGGAAGAGCGACACCAACAGAAGGTCTACCACCTGCTGGACAAGTACGGGATCATCACCCTGATCACCGCGCGCTATATCGCCTTCGTACGCACCGCCTACCCCTACATTGTCGGTGCCACCGAGCTGCCCCAGGGGCGCTTCCTCATCGTCAATCTGATCAGCTCCATCATGTGGATCTGCCCGCTGGTCGGGTTTGGCTACTACCTGAGCCACACCAAGCTGGCAGCCGAATACCAGACCCAGTTCTTCAACATCATCATCTATCTGCCGGTGGCCCTGCTGGTGGGTGGCATGGTGGCACTGGTCTGGCGCTGGATCAGCAAACGCAGGGCCGCGCAGCCGCGGGATTGACCCTTCGCCCAACGCCCGACCCGAAAGCCCTCGCCAGAGGGCTTTTTTGATCGCCAATTTTGCGCAAATAGCAGAAATAGTCCCGCTCGGCCCTTGTAAAGCCGGGGTAAAAATGAGTGAATCTAGCGCCTTTTTTTGGATGGGAACGGAGTCGGTTGTATGTGGTATCGGATTCGCGCAGCAGCGCTGGTTGTCGGGTTGATGGGAATGTGGGGATTGCCTGCGGTCAGCGCGGCACCCAACCCTGCCAAACTGGAAGTACGCTCGAGCAGCGCCTTGGTCGTGGATGTAAAAACGGGCAAGACGCTCTACCAGAAGAATGCCACCAAGGTGCGTCCCATCGCCTCCCTCACCAAGCTGATGACAGCGCTGGTGGTGCTGGATGCCAAGCAGAATCTCAACCAGACCATTACGGTCGACAAGAACGATCTGGATCGGGTCAAACATACTCATTCACGCATCCGCATGGGCACCAAGGTGACCCGCCGCGACGCCCTGCATCTGGCATTGATGTCCTCCGAAAACCGGATGGCCTCGGCACTGGCGCGTCACTATCCGGGCGGTCGCAGCGCCTTCGTGCGAGCCATGAACAACAAGGCCAAACAGCTGGGTATGCGTAATACCCACTTCTACGACTCCACCGGCCTCTCCACCCGCAACGTCTCTACCGCCCAGGATCTCGGCAAGCTGGCCGCCGCCGCCTACCGTCAGCCGCTGATCCGTCAGTTCACTCAGGATGAGAACCGGGAGATGCGCTTCAGCGCCCCCGCCTACAGCCTGATGTTCAACAACACCAACCCGCTGGTGAAAAACCCGGATTGGGACGTGCGCCTCTCCAAGACCGGCTTCACTGACGAAGCGGGTCGCTGTCTGGTGATGCGCGCCAAACCGGACAGCCGCGAGCTTGCTATCGTGCTGCTCAACTCGGTGGGCAAACGCACCCCTATCGGCGATGCCAACCGCATTCGCAAATGGTTGAAAAGCTGAGTTAATATCTCGACACAAGAGGATGCTGCGGCATCCTTTTTTATTGCCCGCAAAACGCCTCTGCAGGCCTTGCAGGATGTTGATGAGCGAACCTTGAGTGATGATCTGCGCGGCATCTGCCGTTGCAACAGCAGGCATACAGCGCGCCTATAGATGAGGCAAAGGGTGGCAAGGGGTTGCACCGTACAGAAGAACGGTGCGCAATCACAGAAAGGGGAAGAAATAAGGACAAGAACAGCCAGGTAAACGGGCGATCCACCCGTAACAGCGCACGGGGATCTGCACCAAAAAGTTAAATATCGCCCATAAAAAAACAGCCCCGACCGAAGTCGAGACTGTCTGTATGGTGCGCCCGAGAGGATTCGAACCTCTGACCACCTGGTTCGTAGCCAGGTACTCTATCCAGCTGAGCTACGGGCGCTCATAAACTTTTGGTACTGCTTGAAAAATGGTGCGCCCGAGAGGATTCGAACCTCTGACCACCTGGTTCGTAGCCAGGTACTCTATCCAGCTGAGCTACGGGCGCTCATAAATCGTTGTGTCTTTTTAAATGGTGCGCCCGAGAGGATTCGAACCTCTGACCACCTGGTTCGTAGCCAGGTACTCTATCCAGCTGAGCTACGGGCGCCCTGTTTTAAAACGATAAAAAAAGCTTACTTATCAGTAAGCCTTTTCCAAAGTGTCGACTTGCTGATGGTCAACACATGACTCTTGCTTGAGTCGTAATATGGTGCGCCCGAGAGGATTCGAACCTCTGACCACCTGGTTCGTAGCCAGGTACTCTATCCAGCTGAGCTACGGGCGCAAATGGCGGAGAAGGGGGGATTCGAACCCCCGATGCGGGTATAAGCCGCATACTCCCTTAGCAGGGGAGCGCCTTCAGCCTCTCGGCCACCTCTCCGTTTGCGGGGCTGATAATACTTCACAGGGATTTTTAGTCAAACACTTTTTTGGAGAAAAAAGTGCGTTCGCTCAGCATTTGGCCAAAGCGTGGAATATTCAAACAATATCGGCACTTATCCCGCAGTTTCGCGCCCTGCAGGGCGATTTCAGGGGGCCGGAAAAACAAAAGGCGACACATGAGGTGTCGCCTTGTCACAGCCATGAAAGTGGCTTAGAAGCCCGGTTGGCCCGGAACTTTCTCGGCCTGGATGCGCTGGTAGATCTCTTCGCGGTGCACGGAGACCTCTTTCGGTGCGTTCACACCGATACGGACCTGGTTGCCTTTAACGCCCAGTACGGTGACAGTCACTTCATCACCAATCATCAGGGTTTCCCCAACACGACGAGTCAAAATAAGCATTCGCTTGCTCCTGTATCCTGTTTTGTTTTTATATCGATATGCGACATTATCTAACAAAGATACCGATATGGTAAATGGTTGAAACTAAATCAATCAGAGATTGTTAGCCCAAGGGCTGCTCTTGCGGTGCCTGATCCAACCCGAAAGCCGCGTGCAGGGCTCGCACCGCCAGCTCCAGATACTTCTCGTCAATCACCACAGAGATTTTGATTTCAGAGGTCGAGATCAACTGCATGTTGATCCCCTCCTCGCCCAATACCTTGAACATGGTGCGCGCAACACCGGGATGGTTCCACATGCCGACACCGACAATGGAAACCTTGGCAATTTCGCCATTTCCCTGCACGCAGGAGGCGCCAAGTTCGGTGGCGGTCTCCTCCAGCAGTGCCCGGGCGCGGCGATAGTCATCACGATTCACCGTGAAGGTGAAGTCGGCGGTGCCATCTCCCAGGGTGTTCTGCACAATCATGTCGACATCAATGTTGGCGTCGCTGATCGGATTCAGGATCTGCGCGGCAACGGTTGGTCTGTCCGGCACGCCCAGAATGGTCAAGCTGGCCTCGTTGCGGTTAAAAGCGATCCCGGATACCAGGGGAGCTTCCATCCTATCACCTCCATATGTGATTAAGGTTCCCTCTCCATCGATAAAGCTCGACAGCACCCGCAGCGGGACGCGGTACTTGCCCGCAAACTCCACCGAGCGGATCTGCAGCACCTTGGCGCCGAGACTGGCCATCTCCAGCATCTCCTCGAAGGTGATGGTGTCGAGACGACGCGCCTTGGGCTCGATGCGCGGATCCGTGGTGTATACCCCATCCACATCGGTAAAGATCTGGCACTCATCGGCCTTGATGGCCGCCGCCACGGCAACCGCCGTGGTATCCGAACCGCCGCGGCCCAGGGTCGTGATGGCGTTATGCTCGTCACGGCCCTGGAAACCGGCGATCACCACCACCTTGCCCGCAGCCAGTTCGGCATGAACCAGCTCGGTGTCGATGTGGGTGATGCGCGCCTTGCCATAGGCGGAATCGGTGTGAATCCGTACCTGATCACCGGTCATTGAGACCGCGGGGCAACCACGTTTGTTCAACGCGATCGCCAGCAGCGCTATGGTGACCTGCTCACCGGTGGAGACCAGTACATCCATCTCCCGCCGGTTGGCATCAGGATCCAGCTGCTGGGCCATGCCCCGCCGCCGGTTGGTTTCGCCCGACATGGCGGAGACAACCACCACCACATCGTGTCCCTGGGCGCGGGTCTGCTCGACCCGCTCAGCTACCGCCTCGATCCGCTCCAGTGTGCCGACCGAGGTGCCGCCGTACTTCTGTACATAGAGTGCCACAGATCACCTCGCCCGATTACAGGCGCTCTTCCAGCCAGGAGTGAACGGATTGCAGTGCTGCCGGCACCGCCTCAGGCTGGGTACCACCCGCCTGTGCCATGTCCGGACGGCCACCGCCCTTGCCACCCACCTGCTGGGCAACCAGATTGACCAGCTCACCGGCCTTGACCTTGCCGGTCAGGTCGTTGGTGACGCCCGCGATCAAGTTGACCTTGCCATCGGCACAGGTGGCCAGCAGCACAACACCGGACTTCATCTGGTTCTTCAGTTCGTCCAGCATGCCGCGCAGGGATTTCGGATCGGCCCCTTCCAGCGCTGCAACCAGCACCTTCTGACCGTTGATCTCGATTACCTGGCCCAGCAGGTCGTTACCGGCCTGAGCGGCCAGCTTGGCCTTGAGCTGCTCCAGCTCGCGCTCCATCATCTTGGCCTTGTCCAGCATCTGGCGAACCTTGTCGGCGATGCAGAACTGATCACCTTTAACCAGAGCGGCAGCCTCTTCGATCTGCTCGCCAACCTGATGCATGAAGTCGATGGCCGCTTTGCCGGTGACCGCTTCGATACGGCGCACGCCAGCTGCGATACCGCTCTCGGCGATGATCTTGAAGAAGCCGATATCACCGGTGCGCTTGGCGTGAGTACCGCCGCACAGCTCGGTGGAGTAGTCGCCCATGCGCACCACGCGCACGTCGTCTTCATATTTTTCACCAAACAGCGCCATGGCACCGGCGGACTTGGCCGCCTCCAGATCCATCAGCTGGGTGGTGATTTCGTGGTTGGCGCGGATCTGGTTGTTGACCAGCTCCTCGACCCGGCGAATGGTCGCCATGGTCAGCCCCTCGAAGTGGGAGAAGTCAAAGCGCATGCGCTCAGCCCCAACCAGAGAACCTTTCTGAGTGACATGCTCGCCCAGTGCCTGACGCAGGGCAGCGTGCAGCAGGTGAGTCACGGAGTGGTTCAGGGCGATGGCCTGACGACGATCGCCATCAACCACGGCTTCCACTTCGGCGCCCTTCTCCAGAGTGCCCAGCTCCATGTAGCCCTTGTGGATGATCGCCTTGCCCGCTTTCAGGGTGTCGGTCACGGCAAAGATGCCGTCGTCCACTTTCAGGGTACCGCTGTCGCCAATCTGGCCGCCGGACTCGGCGTAGAAGGGGGTCTCTTCCAGCACGATGACTGCTTCGTCACCGGCGATGAGACCGCTCACCTCTTCCACACCCTTGTAGATGCCGACCACGCGAGTGCGCTCGCTCAGGGTTTTGTAACCGGTGAAGGGGGTCTCGAAGTCGAGCTTGAGCATCTCGTTGTAGTTCACGCCGAAGCTGGACGCTTCCTTGGCACGAGCACGCTGCTTCTCCATCTCGGCCTTGAAGCCCTCTTCGTCGATGCCGATCTCGCGCTCGCGCACCACGTCGGCAGTCAGGTCGGCCGGGAAGCCGTAAGTGTCGTAGAGCTTGAACACCACTTCGCCCGGAATAACCTTGGCATCGCCCAGGTTGGCCAGAACGTCTTCCAGCAGCAGCAGACCGCGATCCAGAGTGCGGACAAACTGCTCCTCTTCGATGCGCAGCACTCGCTCGACCAGCGGCAGCTGGGCGATCAGCTCGGCAGCGACGTCTTTCATCTGCACCGCCAGCTCGGCAGCCAGTTTGTAGAAGAAGACGTCGGTGGCACCCAGCTTGCGGCCGTGACGCACGGCGCGGCGGATGATGCGGCGCAGCACATAGCCACGACCTTCGTTGGACGGCATCACGCCATCTGCCACCAGGAAGGCGCAGGAGCGGATGTGGTCAGCGATGACGCGCAGGGACTGGTTGCTCAGATCGGTGGTGCCGACAATCTCGGCCGCTTTCTTGATCAGCGCCTGGAAGATGTCGATTTCGTAGTTGGAGTGGACACCCTGCATGATGGCGGAGATCCGCTCCAGTCCCATGCCGGTATCCACGGACGGACGCGGCAGCGGCTCCATGGTGCCGTCAGCCTGACGGTTGAACTGCATGAACACCACGTTCCAGATCTCGATGAAACGGTCGCCATCCTCTTCCGGTGAGCCGGGACGGCCACCCCAGATGTGATCGCCGTGGTCGTAGAAGATCTCGGTGCAGGGACCGCACGGACCGGTATCGCCCATCGCCCAGAAGTTGTCTGAAGCGTACGGTGCCCCCTTGTTGTCACCGATGCGTACGATGCGATCGGCCGGCACACCGACCTCTTTTTCCCAGATGTCGAAAGCTTCATCGTCAGTCGCGTAGACGGTCACCAGCAGGCGCTCTTTCGGCAGCTGCAGCACCTCGGTCAGGAAACCCCATGCAAACTTGATGGCATCCTGTTTGAAGTAGTCGCCGAAGCTGAAGTTGCCCAGCATTTCGAAGAAGGTGTGGTGACGAGCGGTATAGCCGACGTTTTCCAGATCGTTGTGCTTACCACCGGCACGCACGCAACGCTGGGAAGTCGTCGCGCGATTGTAGGCACGCTTGTCTGCGCCAAGGAACACGTCCTTGAACTGGTTCATACCCGCGTTGGTAAACAACAGGGTCGGGTCGTTATGCGGTACCAGCGAGCTGGAGGAGACAACCTGGTGCCCCTGGGAACGGAAATACTCGAGAAACGCAGCGCGAATCTCTGACGTGGACATATACATGGAAAATCCTGCTTGATTCGAATACGGACTTTTAACCGCATTAATGTAAGTTTTCTGCGGGGTAAAGTAAAACGGACAGGGCCGCCACGGGCGAAAAAGCGCACATAAACGGGCCAGAAAAGAGCGCCACTGCTCACAGTGGCTTTTTTCACTGTTGAGAGGCAAAAAAGCAGCGCATAAAGAGGGATGAGATGAACAAAAGGCTGCTTTTTCGGGATTGTGCGCGCAAGCTACTGAGCTGGCAGGAAAAACATACAAAAAGGAGAGCTGAAACGACGTTTGCCACGCAGTGGCGTTACTCCTCCCGCTCCTGCAGGGCAGAGATAGCGTAACGTGCCTGATCCTGGGTAAAGCCGCGCCCCAGCAGATATTTGAGCCACTTCATCCGCAGCTTGAAATCCGCCAGATCGGCCACCCGGGCGCGCCGTTCGAGCAGGGCAAACGCCAGTTCGAACCAGTCCAGCTCCGGCTGATCGAATGCGGCATCAATCTGCATATCGTCGAGTCCCTTGCGGCGCAGATCGAAGCGGATCTTGATGGGGCCATGCCCCTTGGCGGCACCGGCCCGTACTGCCATACCGCCGTAACGTTCGTCATTGACCCAGTTGTAACCGCGGCAGTAGTCGACCACCGCCTCGATCACCTCTTCATTGAAGCCCTGCTGGCGCAGCCGGTTGGCCAGCTCTGACTCGGCACTCTCGCGGCGGGCCAGGCTGCGCATGGCAAAGGCGCGGGCGGCGGTAAACTGCTCTGCAAAGGTCGGTTCGGTAACGGATTCATCAACCATCATAAATAACAAAGCCGGGTATCTACCCGGCCTTCCTTTGTTTCTTATTCGAACTCTTGTTCGCTTTCGGCATCGAACTCGTCTACCTCAACCGGTGCAGCCTTGTCATCGACTGGCACGGCGCCGGAGAGCAGCAGCTCGCGCAAGCGGGCTTCCACTTCGCCAGCCATCACTTTGTTCTCGGCGAACAGCTTCATCACGTTGGCCTTGCCTTGGCCGATCTTCTCGCCGTTGTAGCTGTACCAGGCGCCGGCCTTGTCGATCAGCTTGTGCTTGACACCGAGATCCACCAGCTCGCCCTCTTTGGAGATACCGGCACCGTAGAAGATCTGGAATTCAGCCTGCTTGAAGGGCGGGGCCACCTTGTTCTTGACCACTTTGACACGGGTCTCGTTACCGACCACTTCGTCGCCTTCCTTGATGGCGCCGATACGACGGATATCCAGACGCACGGAGGCGTAGAACTTGAGCGCGTTACCACCTGTGGTGGTCTCCGGGCTACCGAACATAACGCCGATCTTCATCCGGATCTGGTTGATGAAGATGCACAGGCAGTTGGCGTTCTTGATGTTGGCAGTCAGCTTGCGCAGCGCCTGGGACATCAGACGAGCCTGCAGGCCAACGTGGGAATCACCCATCTCCCCTTCGATTTCCGCTTTCGGCGTCAGGGCCGCCACAGAGTCGACGATGATGACGTCAACCGCGTTGGAGCGCACCAGCATGTCGCAGATCTCCAGCGCCTGTTCGCCGGTATCCGGCTGGGAGATCAGCAGGTCGTCGACGTTGACGCCCAGCTTGGCAGCATAGATAGGGTCGAGGGCGTGTTCCGCATCGACGAAGGCACAGGTTTTGCCTTTCTTCTGGGCTTCCGCGATCACCTGCAGGGTGAGTGTGGTTTTACCGGAAGATTCCGGGCCGTAGATTTCGACGATACGGCCACACGGCAGACCGCCAATGCCCAGCGCCACGTCCAGCGAGAGGGAACCGGTAGAGATGGCTTCGATATCCATGGTCTTGCTGTCGCCCAGACGCATGATGGAACCTTTGCCGAACTGCTTTTCAATCTGACCCAGCGCAGCCGCCAGTGCCTTCTGTTTGTTCTGATCCATGCCAATCTCCGCTGGAAATCGTGAGTAAGAAGTGAAGTTGGACTAAGTATACTGTCTATTCATACAGTATCAAGCCCAATTTATCTGAGCAGGGCCAACAGACCCGACAAGGCCTGTCTCACCGCCTGCTGGCGCACCTGTCGGCGATCCCCGTCGAAGCGGGCGAGCAGGGAGTGGTGACGACCGTTGCGGTCGGCCCAGGCGAACCAGACGGTGCCGACCGGCTTGCCCTCGGTGGCGCCGCCGGGGCCGGCGATGCCGCTGATAGCAACGCTGATGGAGGCAGACGAGTGAGCCAGCGCGCCGCGGGCCATCTCCAGCACCACAGCCTCGCTCACTGCACCGTGCTGTTCAAGGCTCTCGCTGCTCACCCCCAACATCTGCTGCTTGGCCTCGTTGGTGTAGGTGACAAAACCACGATCGAACCAGCCGGAGCTGCCCGCGATGTCGGTGATGGCGCTGGCCACCCCGCCGCCGGTACAGGATTCGGCGGTCGCCGCCAGCCAGCCCCGCTGACCGAGGGCCCGTCCCAGCTCGATGGCAAGGTGCTCTATCTCTGCATCCAGTTTCATCACGACTCCTTCTGATCCGCTCAAGAGGCACATTATGCGATCCCGCTAGCGCCGCCCGCAACCACGGCAGACCGCCCTTGCCTGCCGCAATGTGAGGTGCCGCACCGGCGTCATGCCTTCAATAGCGCAGAGCAGCTGCGCCCGGAACACCCGCTCCCCCGCCGCGGCGCTTATGTGTAGAATGGCGTCATCAAGCTCAAGGCTCATCACCGCAGACACTGGCCCGCAGAGGCCCCTTCTGGAACAGAACATGACCGCACAACACCAAGCCAGCGGCGCCAATCTGAGCGCCCACACGCCCATGATGCAGCAGTACCTTGGCCTCAAGGCCGAGAACCCGGAGATCCTGCTGTTCTACCGGATGGGCGACTTCTACGAGCTGTTCTATGACGATGCCCGCAAGGCCTCCCAGCTGCTCGACATCTCCCTCACCAAACGCGGCCAGTCTGCGGGCAGCCCCATTCCGATGGCGGGGGTGCCCTATCACGCCATCGAGGGCTATCTGGCCAAGCTGGTGCAGCTCGGCGAATCGGCCGCCATCTGCGAACAGGTGGGGGATCCCGCCACCAGCAAGGGGCCGGTGGAGCGCAAGGTCATTCGCATCATCACCCCGGGCACCGTCTCCGACGAGGCGCTGCTCAGCGAGCGGCAGGACAACCTGATCGCCGCCGTCTACCACGATGGCCGCCGCTTCGGCTATGGCACCATGGACATCGGCTCCGGCCGCTTCTTCATCAATCAGTTCGAGAAAGAAGAGACCCTGCTGGCGGAGCTGCAGCGCACCAATCCGGCCGAGCTGCTCTATCCCGAATCGTTCGAATTCCTGCACCATATCGAGGGTCGCCGCGGCCTGCGCCGCCGCCCGGAGTGGGAGTTTGAGCTGGGCACCGCCCGCAAGCTGCTCTGCCAGCAGTTCGGCACCCAGGATCTGGTGGGATTTGGCGTAGACAAGAGCGAGACCGCCCTGTGCGCCGCTGGCTGCCTGATGCAGTACGTCAAAGATACCCAGCGCACCGCCCTGCCCCACATCCGCAACGTACGCCTCGAGCAGCCAGATCATGCGGTCATCATGGATGCCGCTACCCGCCGCAATCTGGAGCTGACCCAGAATCTGGCCGGTGGCTATGAAAATACCCTGGCCGAGGTGCTGGATCGCACCGCCACTCCCATGGGCAGCCGCCTGCTCAAGCGCTGGATCCACCAGCCGATCCGCGATCGGGTGATCCTGAAAGGTCGCCAGAGCACCATCAAGGAGCTCATTGAGCAGAACCTCTACGACGAGCTGGGCAACCTGCTGCGTCAGGTGGGGGATGTGGAGCGGGTGCTGGCTCGTCTGGCCCTGCGCTCGGCCCGCCCGCGCGACCTCACCCGCCTGCGTCAGGCCTTCGCCCAGTTACCCGAGTTGCAGCGCCTGCTGGCGGACAACGAGCACGAAGCGGTGCAACAACTGGCCGAGCGTGCCAGCACCTTCCCCGAGCTGCTCGACCTGCTGGAGCGTGCGGTGATGGAGGTGCCGCCGGTGCTGATCCGCGATGGTGGCGTGATCCGTGACGGCTTCAATCAGGAGCTGGACGAGCTGCGGGATCTGGCCAACGGCGCAACCGCCAGCCTCGCCCGCATCGAGGAGCGGGAGAAGCTGCTGACCGGCATCAACACCCTCAAGGTGGGTTACAACAAGGTGCACGGCTTCTATATCGAGGTGAGCCGCGCCAACAGCCATCTGGTGCCGGCCCACTACATCCGCCGCCAGACCCTCAAGAACAACGAACGCTACATCATCGATGAGCTGAAAAAATACGAGGACAAGGTACTCACCGCCCAGTCCCAGGCGCTGGCGCTGGAGAAACGGCTCTACGAAGAGCTGCTCGATGCCCTGCTGCCCCACCTCGGCGATCTGCAGGATTCCGCCGCCGCACTGGCGGAGTTGGACGTGCTGGCCAACCTGGCCGAGCGGGCCGAGACCCTCGACTATCGCTGCCCCACCCTCATCGATGAGGATCAGATCCTGATCGAGGCGGGCCGCCATCCGGTGGTTGAGCAGGTGATGACAGATCCCTTTATCGCCAACCCCATCCGGCTGGAGCGGGAGCGACGGATGCTGATCATCACGGGTCCCAACATGGGCGGTAAATCCACCTATATGCGCCAGACCGCGCTGATCGTGCTGCTGGCCCATATCGGCGCCTTCGTGCCGGCCGACAGCGCCCGCATCGGCCCCATCGACCGCATCTTTACCCGCATCGGGGCATCGGACGATCTCGCCTCCGGCCGCTCCACCTTTATGGTGGAGATGACCGAGACTGCCAATATCCTCAACAACGCCACCGCCCGCAGTCTGGTGCTGATGGACGAGATTGGCCGCGGCACCAGCACCTACGACGGTCTCTCGCTGGCGTGGGCCTGCGCCGAACAGCTGGCGAGCAAGATTGGCGCCTACACCCTGTTTGCCACCCACTACTTCGAGCTGACCCGCTTGCCGGAGCTGATGAGCGGGCTGGCCAACGTCCACCTCGATGCGGTGGAGCACGGCGACACCATCGCCTTTATGCACGCGGTGCAGGAGGGGGCGGCCAGCCGCTCCTACGGCCTGCAAGTAGCGGCACTGGCGGGGGTACCCAAATCGGTGATCCAGCAGGCCCGTCACAAACTGCATGAGCTGGAGAGCGCCACTCCGGTCCCCGCAGGTGAAAGCCGCCCGGCTCCGGTGACTCTCGCCCCGCAGCCTCATCCGGTGGTGGAAGAGCTGGAAGCGCTGCGCCCCGACGAGCTCACCCCCCGTCAGGCACTGGATCTGCTCTATCGCCTCAAGCAGATGCTGTAATCAGCGACTACCGCACAATGTCTAGTCCTGAAATAGGTTTACACATTTTCAACTAGCATTTCTCTACTCAGAACCCCCTATGTACCGCATCGGGGGTTCTGTATTTCA
>NZ_JBSTYQ010000031.1:0-25274 GCF_054052385.1 Aeromonas sp. 25-AL00135
AGCGAGCCCTGAGATGAGTCATCCCTGACCCCTTGAGGGTCCTAAAGGGCCGTTGGAGACCACAACGTTGATAGGTGGGGTGTGTAAGCGCGGCGACGTGTTGAGCTAACCCATACTAATTACCCGTGAGGCTTAACCATACAACACCCAAGAAGTGTTCTAAGGCTTGTAGCAAATAGAACGAACTACTCAAATTCAGTGATAGTGACAAGGCAAACTAGCCAAGTCGTTATTCACGTCAGCTTTCTAGATTAAGAATTTGCCTGGCGGCCATAGCGCCGTGGAACCACCTGATCCCATGCCGAACTCAGAAGTGAAACGCGGTAGCGCCGATGGTAGTGTGGCATTCGCCATGCGAGAGTAGGACACTGCCAGGCACCCAATACAAGAACCCCGCTCATCGAGCGGGGTTTTTTATTGCCAGCAATTCATTGAATCGTCTGATATTTGACCTGACTTATTCCTTTCATCGGTTTTTATTGCTACTCGCTGTTGCCTTTCAGTTCAACGAATAGCCTGATGTTACGCTTTAACTCTTTCTTCATGTAAAGCAGTTGCTCTGTATGGCTGCTCTGGTGCCGTCATAACCCGTGAATCCCATGATCGTTTATACGTCATGAGCTCTTGCTTGGGGTCTATGCTTCCTGAGTTAGCCGTCCCCTCTTTTTAAGCCGCAACCCCATCGTCCCTGCTTTTCTGTGACTGTGTTAACCGGCTATGACTTTATTCCGAAGAGGGGTTATTGGCGGTACCAACATGCTGGAGCTGCGGTTGCTGCGTGTTGTCGTTGTGGTTTGGGGAATAAGAAAGTGGGCTGGGATGTGCGCAGTAACTCAGATCTTCGAGGTTGATTGGTGATTTTCTGGTGGTTATTGAGCCCGCAGACGGGAAGATTAGGAGGATGTTGAAGAAGACTAATGTGTTGAGATCTATGAGGAGTGGCAAATCGCAGGCAAATAAAAAGCCCACGCAACATGGTTGCATGGGCTCGGTATGAATGGCGGAGGAGGTGGGATTTGAACCCACGGATGGTCGCCCATCGCCGGTTTTCAAGACCGGTGCATTCAGCCGCTCTGCCACCCCTCCACAGCAGTGCGGCGAATATTACCATGCTGATCTGGCTTGTAAATCCCCGTCCGGTTCGATTGCTGGTTAATTGCACGAAACGACATGAAAAAGTGGCAATCAGAGCGTATCAAGCGCTTTTTTGGCCAGATAACTTGACTTGAAAACAGACTCAACCACTATAGTGGCCTCTATCATATCCTCTGCAAGATAACGTTATGACTATTAAAAATGCCCTGTTTTGCGCGCTGGCTGGTGTGACCCTGCTGGCGACGCCGGTACATGCAAGCGAGCTGACCAAAAGCGATGTCGAGCAAATCGTTCGCGACTATCTGGTCAAGAACCCCGAGATCCTGGTCGAGATGTCCAATGCCCTGCGTGCCAAGCAGGAGAGCCAGCAGGCCGAGAGTGACAAGGCGCTGATCAAGGCTCACTCCAAGCAGCTTTATGCCAATCAGGATCCCGAGATGGGGAATCCGAAGGCATCTCTGACCATTGTGGAGTTTTTCGATTACAACTGTGGTTACTGCAAACGGGCCCATCCGCTGGTCAAGCAGCTGATGTCGGAAGACAAAGATATCCGGTACATCTACAAGCAGTTCCCCATTCTGAGCGAGTCTTCCTACTTCGCAGCCCGTGCTGCGCTGGCGGTCCAGCTGGGTCAGCCTGACAAGTACCAGTCGTTCCACGAGAAGCTCTATAGCCATCAGGGCCCGCTCGCTGATGAAGCACAGGTCAAGCAGTTGGCTGTGGCGGCCGGTGTGGACTGGAGCAAGGTGGAAGCCAAGATCAAGGATGGCAGCATTGACCAGAACCTCGGTACCAACCGTGCGCTGGCTGAAGCGCTCGGTATCTCCGGTACCCCGGCCTTCATCATCGGTGATCAGATCCTGCGCGGTGCCCCTCGTGATCTGGCCAGCCTGAAGGGGTTTATCAAGGACGTGCGTGCCGGCAAGAGTATTCAATAAACGGTTGTTATGGTCGAGGGCCCAGCGCCCCGGCCAGATACAGAAAGAGGGTCGGTATCACTACCGGCCCTCTTTTTTATTATGTCCTTTGGCACAAGTGGTCGTCGCGAAAGGACCATAACAACGTGCTCAGGACCCGGCCTGTTGGCCTCAGTAACAAGTATTAGCAGAGTCGTTCGGAGTCTATTGATAAATATTTCGCCTTGCAGAGGCGTGTCGTGAGCATTGCTTAATTCCGGTCAAGATTTTTTCTGCTGCTTGCCTTAGAATCGCCGCCCGTTGCAGGAGAAACCCCTATGTTAGTTGATATTTTACGGCTGCTTTTTATAGCCGGAGGCCTCGTATTCATCTTTATGCTGGTGCAAGCCTGCTGGCGGAAGAAGCAGAGTGGATCCTTTGAGGCGACCCCCTTCTGGCCGGTGGCGTTGATCGGTGGGGTTGCCAACTTCCTCGATACCTTGGGGGTGGGCAGCTTTGCGGTAAAGACCGCCTGCTACAAGCAGTTCAAGCTAATCGATGACCGGGTGCTGCCGGGTACCCTCAATGGGCAGTGCGTGCTGCCGACCGTGACTCAGTCGCTGATCTTCGTCGGCGCAGTCGCGGTGGAGCCGTTGACGCTGATCAGCATGATGATGGCCGCCGCAGCGGGCGCGGCCTGGGGCGCTCGTCATGTGGCCTCGTTTGATCGGCAGACCATCCGGTTGGTGATGGCTATCTCCTTACTGGTCGTTGCAGGGCTTATCTTTGCCGGTCTGCTGGGGCTTTTCCCTGTAGGCGGCGATGCGATGGGGCTCAGCGGCTACAAGTTGGCGATCGCCCTGCTTGGCAACTTCATCTTCGGGGTGCTGATGAATGTCGGTATCGGCCTGTTTGCCCCCTGCATGACGCTGGTTTATCTGCTGGGGATGAACCCGCTGGCGGCGTTTCCCATCATGATGGGCTCCACCGCCGTGCTTAGTGTCTTCTCCGCAGGCACCTTTATCCGCAAAGGGGCGTTCGATGCCAAGGCGGTGCTGGCGGTAGCCATCTTTGGCCCCATCGGTGTGGTGCTGGCCGCCATGCTGGTCAAATCCATGGATATGGAGATGCTGAAGTGGCTGGTTGCCTTTATCGTCATCTATACCTCCTGGACCATGTACGCCTCTTGGCGGGCGGCGCGTCGCTCCCCTGTGCAGCTGACGGTGGAGAGCGTAGGCTAGCCTGTACTAGTGCCGCTTCGGCCTTGGCCCCCAGAAAGACATAGAGGCCCAGCGCCAGCAGCAAACCCACCGCGCACCCCATCACTCCGACCGCAGGCCAGAGCAGCTCGCTCTGGCCGAGCGAGCCTTTGAACAGTAGCAACAGTCCCTCGATGGAGACCGCGATCAGGATGGCGGCGATAAAGCGGGTGATGGTGCGACGAATGGCGCTGTGGCGGAAGATATCCTTATGCAGCAGTACCTCCTCTTCCAGAATGGTCTTGCCCAGATCGAACACCGCCAGTGCCAGCGTCAGGAAGATGATGGCGCTAAAGGCGCCTAGCTGGTTCTGCTGCTCGCCGCACAATAGCTGGTAGAGCTGCTCCAGCCCGTGCCAGATCAGGGTGGCGACGATGAGAAACAGCGCCATGCTGAGCACCACATAGACCGCCTTGAACCAGGGCATGGCGCGGCGGCGCTCCCTGTCTCCCATCAACCAGCCAATCAGCTGATTCAGACAGACGGTGATCTCCCGTCCTTGCCCCTGCACGATAAGGTGTAGCCGGTTATGGGCCGCCGGTGCCGCAGGCTGGATGCACATCGGCCCCTGATAGTGGTCAATGCTGACCACAAAGGGATACCCCTTGAGCGAGGCAAGGGGGGCACTGAGCAGCCCCTGCAGTAGCGGGGTCAACTCCTCCTGATACTCCTGATAGCGCCGCAGCACATCGATGGGGCTCATCTCTGCCATATGGACCTCGGTGACGTGGGCTCTTGTGGTGAATGTGCAAATAGTGGGCCTGCTTTATGACAGGGATGGCAGGGCAAGTTGCACCAGAGGATGACAAATTGGTGAGTGACGAAGAGGGAATGCACCAGAAATGGGCGTATCGATGCCCTGTCTGGTGATGAAGGCACTGCAATAGAAAAGGGCCCATGACGGACCCTTTGCGACAACCAGCGACGATTTAGCCAGCCAGCTTGGCGAAGCTGCGCTCGGCGGCAGCCAGAGTGTGTTCAATCTCTTTGTCACCGTGAGCCAGTGACAGGAAGCCCGCCTCGTAGGCGCTCGGTGCCAGATAGACGCCTTCTTCCAGCATGAGATGGTAGAAGCGCTTGAAGCGTTCCATATCGCAGCGAGTGACCTGCTCATAGCGGGTGATTTCGTTCTCTTCGGTGAAGAAGAAGCCGAACATGCCACCCACATAGTTGATGGCGAGCGGAATGCCATGCTTGGCCGCGGCGGCTTTCAGTCCCTCGGCAACACGGGCGGTCTTGGCGCTCAGCTGCTCATAGAGACCCGGCTCCAGCAGCAGATCCAGCATGGTGAGGCCGGCCGCCATGGCTACCGGGTTGCCGGAAAGAGTACCCGCCTGATAGACAGGGCCGGTCGGGGCGATGTGTTGCATCACCTTCTTCTTGCCGCCGAAGGCGCCCACCGGCATGCCGGCACCGATGATCTTGCCAAGAGTGGTGAGGTCGGGCTCGATGTTGTAGTGACCCTGAGCACCGCGCAGGGAGACGCGGAAGCCGGTCATCACCTCGTCCAAGATCAGCAGGGCTCCGAACTCGTCACAGATGGCGCGCAGCCCTTCCAAGAAGCCGGGGACCGGCGGGATGCAGTTCATGTTGCCTGCGACCGGCTCGACGATGATACAGGCGATCTCGCTGCCGTACTGGGTGAAGGCTTCACGCACCGAATCCAGATCGTTGAAGACGCAGGTCAGGGTGTGTTTGGCGAAATCGGCCGGAACGCCCGGGCTGTTGGGCTGACCTAGGGTCAGGGCGCCGGAACCTGCCTTGACCAGCAGGGAGTCGGCGTGGCCGTGGTAGCAACCCTCGAATTTGACGATCTTGTCGCGGCCGGTGTAGCCACGGGCCAGACGGATGGCGCTCATGGTGGCTTCGGTGCCGGAGTTGACCATCCGCACCTGCTCCATGGAGGGGACGATCTGGCGGACTTTCTCGGCCATCAGCACTTCGATCTCGGTCGGAGCACCGTAGCTCAGCCCCTTTTCAACGGCCTTGATGACGGCGGCTTTGATGGCCGGGTGGTTGTGACCCAGCAGCATGGGGCCCCAGGAGCCGATGTAATCCACGTAGGCCTGACCATCCACATCATAGAGATAGGCGCCATCGGCGTGATCGATGAAGCGGGGTGTGCCGCCGACCCCATTGAAGGCGCGGACCGGTGAGTTGACGCCACCCGGAATGGTCTGGCGGGCCTGTTCAAACAGCTGATCTGATTTTGACATGGATCATCCTTAATGGGATTTTGGTCGTCACACAAGGGATTGCAGCCGATTGAGACTCGGCAGGCCGGAGCATCAGGAGTATGCTTTGCGCTCTCGCCACCCGGACTCTCGGTCTGCTCCCGTGACAAAAATTTAACGGGCCGACTATAGCAGAAAGCCCCAGCCCTGGGCAGCCGAGCAACGCGCCGGGTGATCCTGATCTCAGCTAGCTGACGATATGGTTTTTCCAAGTTGGTGTAACAAGATGGCGCAACAAGCTCTCTCCTCTGAAGCCGATACCTCTTCGCGGGGGCCGCTTTCCCGCATTATCCGGCAAGACAAGATGCCCTTGCTGGTTCTGTTGCTGGCGGCGCTGGTCGGTACCCTGGCCGGACTGGTGTGCGGCCTGTTCGAATCGGGAGTCCACTGGCTGGCAGAACAACGTATCGCCTTGCTGGCCGACCGTCCCTGGTGGCAGCTCGGTCTGCTTGGCTTTGGCTTCAGCGCCTTGCTGGGATTTGTCGGTTACTTCCTCACTCATACCTTTGCCCCGGAAGCGGGTGGTTCCGGCATTCCCGAGATCGAGGGGGCGATGGACGATCTGCGCCCGGTGCGGTGGTGGCGAGTGTTGCCGGTCAAGTTCTTCGGCGGCATCTGTACCCTGAGCTCCGGTATGGTGCTGGGGCGGGAGGGGCCTTCGGTACAGATCGGCGGCAACCTCGGCAAGATGGTGGCGGATATCTTCCGGCTGCCCAAGGAGCATGGCCATGCCCTGTTGGCCGCCGGTGCGGCGGGCGGTCTGGCGGCAGCCTTCAATGCGCCGCTGGCGGGCATCCTATTCGTGATGGAGGAGATGCGGCCGCAGTTTCGCTACTCCTTTCTGGCCATCAAGGCGGTGGGGATCTCCGCCATCATGGCGACCCTGATGTTGCAGAACATGAAAGGGCAGGGGGCGGTGATCACTCTGCCCCACTACGATGCGCCAGCCCTCAAGGCGCTCTGGCTGTTCCTCTTTATGGGGGCCACCTTCGGGGTGCTCGGTTTTGTCTTCAACAAGCTGGTGCTGGCCTGTCAGGATGGCTATCTGGCGTTGCACCAGAACAAGCGCCACCGTTTTGTGGCCATCGGCATGCTGGTCGCCGGAACGTTTGGCGTGCTGTCGCTGTTTGCTCCCGCGGTGACGGGGGGCGGCACAGAGCTTATTCCCCATCTGATGGGGGATGAGTATGCGATGGCGACCCTGTTCCTCATCTTTTCGGTGCGGCTAGTCGCGACCCTCATCTGCTTCTGCTCCGGTGCCCCAGGCGGGGTGTTTGCGCCGACCCTGGCATTGGGCACCTTGTTTGGCGTGGTGTTTGGCCATCTGTTTCATGCGGCGTTTCCCGAGCTTGGCATCGAGCCCGGCGCCTTTGCCATCGCCGGAATGGGGGCGCTGTTTGCTGCCACCGTGCGTGCCCCCATCACCGGTATCGTGCTGGTCACCGAGATGACCGACAACTATCAGCTGATCCTGCCGATGATGATCACCACGGTCGGTGCAACTCTGGTTGCCCAGTGGCTGGGGGGGCGGCCCATCTATTCCCAGATCCTGGAGCGAACTTTACGGCTCGCCGCGCGTCAAAAGCGAGGTGATGGCAGCGCCACGGCCAGTTAATTTTTCCCTTTATCGCCTTTGGCCCCGGTCAGGGCGGTATAGTGAAGGGAGAGGCGCTGCCGTAAATGGCGTGATAACGGGATGAGGGGCTATGTCCAATCTATTGAAGTTATTGGTCGTGTTAGCCGTCGGCGGGATCATCGGTTACTTTGTCGGTAACCGTCAGGAGCTGGCCCAGAGCAGTCTGTTGGTGGTACAGCAGGAGACGCTGGATCGCCAGGGCAAGGCCATCGGCCAGCTCAAGACCGAGCTGGGGGTGAAAGATACCCAACTGGCAACCCAGAAAGCGGCCTTCGAGCAGTTGCAGACCACCCTGAAGAGTCAGGAGGCGCAGGTGCAGGAGCTCAAGCGCCAGCTGGCCTTTTTCGAGCGGATCATGCGCCCCACCGGCGAACAGGTGGGTGTGGTGATCGACAACCTGACTCTGCAGGAGACCAGCATTCCCGGTCGCTACCACTATCGTCTCGCCCTGACCCAGCCCGCCAAGAAGCGGGAGCTGTATCGTGGTCAGGTGCAGATCCGGGTCGAGGGGAGTCTGGCTGACAAGCCGAAGACGCTAACCGGCCGCGATCTCGGGATGAAGGTGAGTGAGTGGCGCTATGCCCTGCGTTATTTTCAGCTGCTGGAAGGGAATTGGCAGTTGCCGGAAGGCTTTGTGCCGGATCGGATCCGTGTCACCATCAACAAGGATGGCAGGCAACCGGCGCAAGAGCTGCTGGTTGAGTGGGGCGAGGTGATCAAGCCGCTGGTCGCCGCACCGCCTGCTCCGGTTCCCGCTGCCGGTTAAACGTGGTGAATACTTGAACTGAATGGTCGGGTATTGGATAATTTCGCGGTTTCCATGTTTGTGGATCTAATGGTTGTGAGGTCAGTAATGAGTGCAGTAGCAGAAGCCCCGCTGCCCATCCAGATGACGGATGCGGCGGCCAACAAGGTGAAGAACCTGATCACCGAGGAAGAGAATCCCGAGCTGAAGCTGCGGGTATACATCACGGGTGGGGGCTGCTCCGGTTTCCAGTATGGCTTTACCTTTGATGAGAAGATCAACGACGGAGACACCGTAGTCGAGAAGAATGGCGTCACCATGGTGATCGATCCCATGAGCCTGCAATATCTGGTAGGCGGCAGTGTGGATTACACCGAGGGTCTGGAAGGTTCACGCTTCACCGTGACCAACCCCAATGCCACCACGACCTGTGGCTGTGGCTCCAGCTTCTCCATCTGATCGGCGTATCGGTCTGATGAAACGGCTCTCGGCAACGAGGGCTGTTTTTGTTTGTGGTGATCAGTGCGCTCCATCAAACAGCATTTCTCTGAAACAACAAAGGCGCCTTGATGGCGCCTTTGTTGTTTGCAGAATGGCTTAGCGGGAGCTTGCCGCCGCGACCAGCGGGATCCGGTTCACTGCCTTGCCCATGTAGGCGAGGGTGATGGTCACAATGATGCAGGTGAAGCTCAGCCACATGTAGGGCAGGTAGTCGAGGGTTGCCACCCCCAGCACCCCGGCCATGAAGATGCCGTTGTCGCTCCAGGGCACCATGCCGCAGGTGAGGGTGCCGCCAAACTCGGCGTTGCGAGAGAGGTTCTTGCGTGCCAGTCCCAGCCGATCGTAGTTCTTGGCCATGATCTTGGGAGTCAGGATCAGCGACACATACATGGCCGAGCCAAACACGTTGGCCAGAAACGCGGTGCCGATGGTGTGGCTGGTCAGGCTGCCGACGCTGTTGATACGCTTCTCGAAGGCGCTGGCGATCACTTCCAGAATGCCGACCTTCTCCAGCAGGCCGCCAAACCCGAGACCGAAGATGATGACCGCAACCGAGCCCAGCATGGATTCCATGCCGCCGCGACCGAGAATGTTGTCGATAAAATCGATGCCGGAGGTGATGGCAAACGGACTATAAGCCGAGTGCATCGCCTTGACCGGATCCATGCCCTGGAAGGCGATGGCCCAGATCAGGCCCAGCAGTGCACCGAAGCTGATCACCGGGAAGGCGGGCTTGCGATTGGCCAACAGGCCCAGCACCAGCACCACGGGGACTATGGCCAGCGGGGTGATATTGAACTGGTTGTCGAGAGCCTCCATCACCAGATTGACCTGCTCCAGGCTGACATTGCCCGAATACTGCATGCCCACCACGGTGAACAGCACGGCGGTGATGACATAGGAGAGCAGGCTGATAGGCAGCATCCCCTTGATATGCTCCACCACATCGACGTTGGACATGGTCGAAGCCAGCACTACTGAGTCGGAGAGCGGAGAGAGCTTGTCCCCGAAGTAGACGCCGGAGAGCACGGCACCGGCTACCAGCGGCGCAGGCACGCCGAGGCTGTGGCCGATCCCCATCATGGCGATACCGGCGGTGGCGGCAGAGCCCCAGGAGGTGCCGGTGGCCAGCGAGGTCAGGGAGCAGATGATCAGGGTTGCCAGCAGGAAGATGGACGGGTGGATCACCTTGAGGCCGAAGTAGATGATGCTGGGGACTATGCCGCCAGCAATCCAGGTGCCGACCAGGGCACCGACGGAGACCAGGATCAGGATGGCCCCCATCCCCTTGGCAACGCCGTCAACGGCTGCCTGTTCCAGGGATTTGTAATCATGGCCGAGTTTGATGCCAAGCCCCATGATGACGAACCAGGCGATGAACAACGCCAGCTGGATCGGCAGATCGAGCACGCTGGTGAACGAGAATGCCAGGGCCAGGAAAATGGCCAGACAGGCAAACACCTGTGCCATGCCCGGTAGTCGGATGTGGTTTTGTTGGTTTTGCATAGATACTTCCTAAACTCTTGCTCGCCAAGGTCACTCCCTCTCGTCCTGTGGATACATCGATCCCGAGGAGGCAACCCAAAAAGAGGCCGCAATCTACCACAAACCCGGCGGGTTAAAGCCCCATCAAATTGGCAAAAATGCACATTTGATTGAAAAAATCACAAATTAGTTGATCTCATAACCCGTTTTTGAGCGGCCTGTTGACATAAAGGGTCACATACGAAGCTTGTCTGTGACGCCACTTGCATCCCCAATAGATGAATATGATAATTATTATCAATTGTTGGTTGGGGAGAAAACAATGCGCTGGATATTGCGTGGGATGATGTTGCTGGTGGCGGTGGCCGTACTCGCATGGGGTCAGGATAAAGAGTACGGCACCTGGAGTGTAGGTTTTCTGCTGGCTGCCTGGGTGATGCTGGAGCCCGGATTGCGCCCCGCCTTGATCTTGCTGCCAGTGGCCGGGTTGACCGGTATCGTCACCCTGCTCTGGCAGCAGCCATGGTTATGAGCTTTTGACGGGAGCCTGCTTGATCTTCTGCTGTGCCACCTTGAGCGATTCGACCACCAGTTTCTCCATTTCGGTACGCTTGGCGTCGGTCAGGAAGTAGATCATGTCGACATTGTGGCGAATATAGTGGGCGGGGAGCTGGTTGAGGGTGAGGCAGCAGAGGTCGGCCATCTGATCGCTGTTGAGCTTTTGCTGCAGCCCCTGTTTCTCAATCTCCTTGAGCACCAGATGTTCGTAAAAGTTGTGAATGTCGGTATCCAGTATCATATGCGTTCCTTGGCATGACGATGAGCGGGGAGTCGTCAAAAGCATAGCCATAACAAGGAGTAAAAACAAAAGGCCCATCACTTTCGTGATGGGCCTTTTGCGTAATGAATGGTGCGAAGAGAGGGACTCGAACCCTCACATCCGTGGGACACTAACACCTGAAGCTAGCGCGTCTACCAATTCCGCCACCTTCGCACACTGATTTTCTCCAGCTGGTTTTTAAATGCGGTTGGAGCGCATTGCTCTGTGTTTACATGTCAGAATCATGGTGCGAAGAGAGGGACTCGAACCCTCACACCCGTGGGGCACTAACACCTGAAGCTAGCGCGTCTACCAATTCCGCCACCTTCGCACATTCGGGTTTCCAGTCTGGATTTACATGCTGTCTGGATAAAGCATGGTGCGAAGAGAGGGACTCGAACCCTCACATCCGTGGGACACTAACACCTGAAGCTAGCGCGTCTACCAATTCCGCCACCTTCGCACATTGTGATACCAGTTTTGATTTACATGCTGTCTGGAGAAGCATGGTGCGAAGAGAGGGACTCGAACCCTCACACCCGGGGGGCACTAACACCTGAAGCTAGCGCGTCTACCAATTCCGCCACCTTCGCACATTCGGGTTTTCTAGTTGGATTTACATGCTGCTGAATCAGCATGGCAGTATTGGTGCGAAGAGAGGGACTCGAACCCTCACATCCGTGGGACACTAACACCTGAAGCTAGCGCGTCTACCAATTCCGCCACCTTCGCATCACTGCGGAGGGGGATTCTATAGAGTTTTGGGGGAGCGTCAACAGCCAAAGGGGACTTTTTTCGCTGTTGACGCCCAAAGTGGCGCCAAGGGTACAAAACTTCAGCAATCAGCTGACGTTTGGCGTTCAGTAACGGCCCAATGCGCTCTGATACATCCGTTCATACTGGGTGACTGAGTCAGGCCAGTTGAAGCGGGTGCTCATGGCATTGCGCTGCACCTTGGCAAAACGCTCTTTGTCCTGCAGGAAATAGAGCAGGCTGCGGCGCATGGTATCGAGCAGGATTGCGGCAGTCGGATCGTTAAAACAGAAGCCGGTGGCATGCTCGGGATCTGCATCCCAATCCACCACGGTATCTTTCAGACCACCCACGGCGCGCACCAGTGGCAGGGTGCCATAGGCGAGACTGTACATCTGGTTGAGGCCGCAAGGCTCGAACAGCGAGGGCATCAGGAAGAAGTCGGCACCGGCTTCGACGAGATGGGCCAGCCGATCGTCATAAGTGTTGATGAAGGCGAGCTTGCCCGGATAATCCCGAGCCATGGTTTGCAGTTGCGTGGCGAGCGCAGGATCGCCAGAGCCGACGATCACCACTTGTACCTGATGGTGGAGGAATTTCTCCAACGCAGGGAGCAGCAGGGGAACGCCCTTTTGCTCGGTCAGGCGGCAAACCATGCCGTAGATGGGCAAGCCCGCCACGGCCAGCCCCGCCTCCTGTTGCAGGCTCTCTTTGCAGATCTGTTTGCCAGCCATGTTGTCGATGCTGTAGGTCGCAGGCAGGAATTCGTCGAACTCCGGATCCCAGTCTTTGTAGTCGCAGCCGTTGAGGATGCCGCAGAGATCGGCCGCCCGTTGCTGGAAGATATGCGCCATTCCGTGGGCGCCAAGGTGAGTCAGCAGCTCCTGGGCATAGTTGGGGCTGACTGCATTGATCTTGTCGGCGTAGAGCACCCCGCATTTGAGCAGATTGACATGGCCGTAGTCGTAGTTGATGCGGCGTTCGTAGTCGGCAATCTCGGGCATGGCCCAGAACTGCTCGCGGCCAAACACCCCCTGAAACGCCGCGTTGTGAATGCTGATCACGCTGCGAGTCTGCTGGAAGAAGGGGTTGTGGGCGTGACGGGTTTTCAGCAGCAGCGGCAGCAGGCCGGTGTGCCAGTCATTGCAGTGGGCGATATCCGGGGCAAAGCCAAGCTGCTCGCAGGCATGGAGGGCCGCGGCCGAGAAGAAGGCAAAGCGCTCGCCATTATCCGGATAGGCCTGATTGTTCTCGGCGTAGAGCTGGGGACGATCGAAATATTGCGGGCAGTCGAGCAGATAGACGCAGACGCCATCCAGCTCCATCTGGTAGATGCGATAACCGATATCAGGCAGCCCAGGGTGGGTTGGCAACCAGCGTGACGCCACCAGTCTGGCCTCATCCCGTCGCTTTATCGTCTTGTAGAAGGGCAACATGATCCTGACATCATGTCCCTTCTGGGCCAGGTACATCGGCAGGGCTCTGGCGACATCGGCCAGGCCCCCGGTCTTGACCAGCCCCTCAACCTCCGAGGCAACAAACAGGATTTTCAGTGGGTTAATAGCCAACTCTTGCTCCCTTAGGTACCACCACGATACCGCCTTCGGATACGGTAAATCGCTCTCTATCGTGGTCCAGATTTTCACCGATAACGGTGCCGGGCGCAATTTCAACATTTTTATCTATAATCGCGCGCCGGATGGAGCACCCTTCACCAATCTTCACGTCCCCCAGCAGCACGGATTCACTGATATGGCTGCACGCGCCGATATTGCAGCGGAAACCAAGGATGGATCGCTGGATCTGGCTGCCCTGAATGAAGCAACCGGCGGAGATCAGGGAGTTGGCGATCTTCACCTTGCACTCGTCGCTGTCGATGAAGGTAGCAGGCGGCAGCGCCGGATAGTGGGTGTGCAGGGGCCACTTGCGGTTATAGAGGGAGAAGGGGGGATTGTCGGCCACCAGGTCCATGTGCGCTTGCCAATAAGAGTCGAGGGTGCCCACATCCCGCCAGTAGACGTGCGGTTTCTCGCCGGGGATGACGTTGGTGCTGTAGTCATAGACATAGACGGGGGCGCGCGGGTAGAGGCTCGGGATCACATCCTTGCCAAAGTCGTGGCTGGAGTTCTCTTCGGCGGCATCCCGCTTCAACTCGCGGCAGAGGGCATCGGTCTCGAAGATGTAGTTGCCCATGGAGACCAGCGCCTGGGTCGGATCGCCGGGAATGTGCTTGGGCTGCTTCGGCTTTTCCTGAAAGCCGATCATCCGCCCTTCGGTATCCACCTCGATCACCCCGAAGGCGCTCGCCTCTTCGATGGGCATGCGCAGGGCCGCGACAGTCATGGCGGCGTTCTTCTGTTTGTGGAAGGTGACCATCTGGCTCACATCCATCTTGTAGATGTGGTCGGAACCGAAGATGCAGACGTGATCCGGTTCGGCCCGCTCGATAAAGCCGAGGTTCTGGTAAATGGCGTCGGCGGTGCCGTCATACCAGCGTTTGCCCATCCGCATCTGGGCCGGGATGGGATCGATAAAGCGGTCGGTGATGCCGACGATATTCCAGCCCTTCTTCATGTGCAGGTAGAGGGACTGTGATTTGAATTGGGTCAGTACATAGATGCGCAGAAAGTCGGCGTTGACGAAGTTGTTGAGGACAAAGTCGATCAGCCGGTAGCTGCCACCAAAGGGGACGGAAGGCTTGCTGCGGGTAGTGGTCAGAGGCTGCAGGCGAGTACCTTCGCCACCAGCCAGGATCATGGTCAATATGCCTGCCATCGTATTTCTCTCCCTGAATTAACAACATGAAAAGGTTTTCAATGTTCGGTATAAAAACACCCCTAAAGGGGTGGTTTTTATCGTGCGCTTAATACCTTATCAGATGCCGGATGGCGCTCTCTAGCTGTTTTATTGTGCTGCTTACACTTATTTACATTTTGCTCAGATAGACCTTGAATTTGGCATCACTGCTGATCACTTCAGTCCGTTTGAAGTGTGTCTCCAGTATAGGCTGGTAGCGCAAGAAGGCGTTGGCAACAATGGTCAGCGAACCATTTGGCAGCAAAAATTCAGGTGCCTTGGCCAGGAACTGCTCGGTCGCCGCATAGAAGGTTTTGAGACCCGCATGGAATGGCGGGTTGGAGACGATGTGCTGGAAACGGGTGGAGACATCCGAATAGACATCGGAAGCAGTGACCTTGCCCTGCAGACCGTTGATCGCCAGGGTGCGGCGGCTCGATTCGAGCGCCAGCGCGCTGATATCCACCATGTTGACCTGCAGATCCGGATTGCGCTTGGCCAGCACAGACCCAATCACCCCGGCACCACAACCGAAATCGAGCAGTTCGCCCTTCATCGGCGGTACGGCGGCCAGCAGCATCTGGGTGCCGAGATCCAGCTCGGCGGCGCTGAAGACGCCGGGCAGCGCCAGCACGGTCAGCTCGGTATCACCGGCCTTGCACTGGTAGCGGCCAAACCAGCTATCCAGATCGAACGGGGCGACCGGTTTGCAGAGCTCACCGTGATAGAGCGAGCAGCGGCGGGCCGAGTCACGTTTGATCGGCTTTTCGCCATAGGGGGCCAGCAGCTTGTCGGCGCCATTGATGCCGCCGCGGTTTTCACCGGCGAGGAACAGATCGGCACCCGCTTCCAGCAAGGGGGTCATCATGGCCAGCAGATATTGTGCCTCGGCCTTGGCCTTGGGCATCAGCAGCAACAGGGCATCGAAGCGGGGGGCACCACCGAGCTGGTGGTCGAACAGGATCACCTCGCCGAGGGCGGCCTGCTGGCTGCGGTAGTAGCAGTAATCGGTGGTAAAGACGGTCAGGGTCTGGGCCAGGCTCGACAGCTGGCGGGGGTAGTCATCCTCCAGCGCGCCGCAGACAAGTAGCCGCTTGCCGACAAAGAGGGCTTGGTTTCGTTCCAGCATCTGGCTGACGGCACTGATAGGGCTGCTCATCGGGTCTCTCCACGCAATTTTGGGCGGCCATTATACATAGCCCCTTTCGCCTTGACATTTATGCCGTGTTCCCGAAATATGCCCAGACACCATTTTTTGACCAGAGATGACGAAATGCGGTTCAGCGGGTTGAAACGAAAGCACAAAAAAAGCCTGAAATTCGGGCCTGCCGACGTTCGCGCGTAACCTCTCATCCCTGAGAAGCTTCAAACCCCGGTTGCGCACATCGTACCGGGGTTTTTTATTGCCATATGCGCGTCATTTAGGAGAAGGAGATCCCATGTTTCAAGGTTCAATCGTTGCGTTGATCACCCCGTTTCGACAGGGAAAGCTGGATGAAGAGGCGTTGCTGCGTCTGGTGGAGTGGCATATCGATCAGGGTACTCACGGCATTGTGCCGGTGGGCACCACTGGCGAAAGCCCGACACTGACCCATGACGAGCACTGCCGGGTGGTGGAGCTGGTGGTCAAACAGGTCGCTGGCCGTATTCCGGTGATTGCCGGAGCGGGCTCCAACAATCCGGTCGAAGCCATCGAGTACACCCTCCATGCCGAGCGGGTGGGGGCTGATGCCACTCTGCATGTGGCCGGTTACTACAACCGTCCCAATCAGGAGGGGCTCTACCACCACTTCAAGGCGGTCCACGATGCCACAGCCAAGCCGATCATCGTCTACAACATTCCGCCGCGCGCCATCGTCGACGTGCAACCCGCAACCCTGGCTCGTCTGGCCGAGCTGCCGCGTATTGCCGGGGTGAAAGATGCCACCGGCGACTTGTCCCGCCCCTGGACCGAGCGCCAGCTGATCAAAAAGCCCTTCGCCTGGCTCTCCGGTGAAGATGCCACGGCTGTGGCCTATAACATCGGCGGTGGTCAGGGCTGTATCTCTGTGACCGCCAACGTGGCCCCCAAGCTGGTGGCCGAGGTGCAGAACCTCACGCTGGCCGGCAAGTGGCAAGAAGCGCGTGAACTGCAAGACCAGCTGATCCCGCTCCATCAGGCGATGTTTGCCGAGCCGAGCCCGGCCGGTGCCAAATATGCCGCTTCCCTGCTCGGTTTCTGCAGCGAGGAGTGCCGCCTGCCGGTGATGCCACTGTCGGAAGCGACCCGCGAGCGCATTCGCAGCGCCATGCAGCAGCTCAACCTGCTGTAGTGCAAAACGGGTGAGCCAAGGCTCACCCGTTTTGTTTTCGGCTTTTGTTTCTGGCCTTTATTTCCGACCTTTAGTACCGGTATGGCCACGCTCAGGCTGCGTGATGCAGCCAGGCGGCGATGGCCAGCTGCAACTCGACATACGCCGGATAGAGGAAGAGATCGGCCAGCTCGGCAGGCCACTCGTTTTGCTCGCCCGACTGGGCTTGCAGATGGGCGTGCAGGCTGGTCAGAGCTGGCCGCCAGGGCGCTGGTTGTGGCAGCGGGGCCGCAGTGCGGGCGACCAGATCGATCCCCTGGCACAGGGCCGCGAGTGCCTGCTGTTGAATGCCTTTATCCTGAGGATGCTCCAGCCAGAGCTGCTCGTGATGCTGCCAGTGGCGCAGCCCCTCGCTTACCCCCGTTATGCCATCCATACCTTCATGTTCGACCAGCGCCTGCAGGGCCAGCGGTTTGCCAAGACCTGCCAGTCGATAGCCACGCTGGGCCTTGGATTGGGCGCCGAGACGCAGCCCGCCGATCCTGGCGAGGCGCCGGGCCAGTGCAAATAGCGCCGCGGTCGCGCCGGATTTGAGCTCCAGTTCCAGCTCGTTGATGGTGGTGCTGCCCTGACTGCCGACTATCTCTCCTTGATCCCAGGCCAGCTCAATCTCGGCCCCCTCGAAGGCGATCAGCCAATGGCGGCGCAGGAAGTCGGTACGAAACTGGGCGACCAGCTGTTGCTGAATGTGGTCGCGCTCGGTCAGGGTCGGCCAAATCTCATCGGGAAAGGCCGAGAGGGTCGGCAGATCGCCGCTCACGGGGGTGTTGTACTCGGGTCTGGCGTGCAGGCCGCCCACCACCTGGCCACGGCATTTGATGGTCTGTTCGGCGAAGGCGTCGCAGCGGCGGATCCGCAGTCCCATCTCCAGCTGGCGCAGAGCCAGGGTCGGCGTGTCGAAATAGACGTTGCCGAGCTGCTGTTGTGATGATTCTTTAATCTCAAGAGAATTCAGCAGGTTGGATAACTCGGCTTGAATGTCGCGGGCGACAAAAAACTTTATCTCGATCTCAGTTTGCATAGTCATTCCGGGCTGGCAGGCAACTTTGGGGGGCAGGATTCGGGTCGCGGGGATATAATGCCCGCGAGACGACTAGATTAATTCGCGGTTTAATTGAGGGCGCAGTTCGGTTACCATGCGCGCCTCATAAAATCGTATCGAGTGTTTTTTCACCGACACAGGTTTGGCCATGCCAGTAAATACTATTTTGGGGCTTTTTGCCAAGTCCCCCATCAAGCCGCTGCAGAAGCATATCGTCAAGGTTCACCAGTGCTCCCAGCAGTTGGTTCCCTTCTTTGACGCTGTTGCCGAAGACCGTTGGGAAGATGCCGAGAAGATCCGGCAGCAGATCGCCCAGCTGGAAAAAGAGGCAGATACCCTCAAGCGTGAAATCCGTCTGAAACTGCCTCGCGGCCTGTTCCTGCCGGTTGCACGTACCGACCTGCTGGAGCTGTTGACCCAGCAAGACAAGATTGCCAACCGTGCAAAGGATATTTCCGGTCGCATGCTTGGTCGTCGCATGGAGTTCCCCGCCGAAATGCGGACGGATTTCATGGCTTACCTCAAACGTTGTATTGATGCGACCGCTCAGGCCGAGAAAGCGATCGGGGAGCTCGACGAGCTGCTCGAGACCGGCTTCAAAGGACGGGAAGTGGAAATGGTTGCCGAGATGATCCACCAACTGGATCTGATCGAGGACGATACAGACACCATGCAGATCGGACTGCGCCAACAGCTGCAAGCGGTTGAGCACAATTACAATCCGATCGATGTGATGTTCCTTTACAAGATCCTCGAATGGGTAGGTGACCTGGCAGATCAGGCCGAGCGCGTAGGCGCCCGTCTGGAACTGATGCTGGCTCGTTCGTAATCGACTGACTGGGTAAACACTACTAATGGACATTATCGCGAATTACGGCACCACTCTGGTGCTCGTGGCGGCCTTGTTCGGCTTTTTGATGGCTTGGGGCATTGGCGCGAATGACGTTGCCAACGCCATGGGGACATCGGTCGGCACCAAATCCCTGACCATCCGTCAGGCGATCATCATTGCCATGATCTTCGAATTTGCTGGTGCCTATCTGGCCGGTGGCGAAGTGACGGCCACCATCCGTAACGGCATCATCGACAGCAACGCCTTTGCAGATACGCCGGACCTGCTGGTGCTCGGCATGATCGCCTCCCTGCTGGCGGCGGGCGCCTGGTTGATCCTCGCCTCCTACTTCGGCTGGCCTGTCTCTACCACTCACTCCATCATCGGCGCCATCGTCGGTTTCGCTGTGGTCAGCATTGGCCCGGAGGCGGTGCAGTGGAGCAAGTTTGGCGGCATTGTCGGCTCCTGGGTCATCACCCCGGCCATCTCCGGTGTCATCGCCTACTTCATGTTCATCAGCGTGCAGAAGCTTATCTTCAACACCGATGATCCCCTGAACAACGCCAAGCGCTATGTGCCGTTCTACATGTTCCTGACTGCGCTGGTGATCTGTCTGGTGACCATCAAGAAGGGGCTGACCCACGTCGGTCTGCACCTGAGCGATGGCGAGGGCATTCTGCTCTCCATCGCCATCTCCATCGCAGTGGCGTTTGCCGGCTGGATCTACATTCGCGGCCAGAAGTACAACCCGCAGGATGACAGCAAGATGCACTTCGCCAACGTGGAGAAGGTGTTCGGCATCCTGATGGTGATCACTGCCTGTGCCATGGCCTTTGCCCACGGTTCCAACGACGTTGCCAACGCCATTGGCCCGCTCTCTGCGGTGGCCTCTATCGTGGCTTCCGGTGGCGAGATTTCCAGTCAGGCTGCCATTGCCTGGTGGATCCTGCCCCTCGGCGGTATCGGTATCGTGATCGGTCTGGCGACCATGGGCGAGAAGGTGATGGCGACGGTCGGTACCGGCATCACTCACCTGACCCCGAGCCGTGGCTTCGCCGCCCAGCTGGCGACCGCCGCGACAGTGGTGATTGCCTCCGGTACCGGTCTGCCCATCTCTACCACCCAGACCCTGGTCGGTGCTGTGATGGGTGTTGGCCTGGCGCGCGGTATTGCGGCGCTGAATCTGGGGGTACTGCGCAACATCGTGGTCTCCTGGATCATCACCCTGCCTGCCGGTGCCATCCTGGCCATCGCCATCTTCTACGTGCTGCAGGCCTGCTTCTCCTAATCGAAGCGGCATTCAGCAAAAAGCCCGAGTCATCGACTCGGGCTTTTTTATTGTGCGCGGGAGAGAGGTGCTGCTCCCTTTGCACATCAGCCTTAGAGGCTGGCGCAGATCTGCCACAGATCGTACTGGATAGCGGCGGCGGTCACTTCCCGACCCGCCCCCGGTCCCTGGATCACCAGCGGGTTGGTGCGGTAGCTGTCGCTCTCGATGGCGAAGATGTTGTCGCACGGCAACAGGTTGGCAAACGGGTGGTGGGGCTCCAGCGCCTCCAGTCCGACCCGCGCCTTGCCGTCATGCTCGAAGCGGGCCACGTAGCGCAGCACCTTGCCCAGGCGCTTGGCTCCCTCGAAGGCGGTCTGGATCGGGCCATCCAGCTCTTTCAGTCTGTCCATGAACTGATCGGCGGTCACCTTGCGCAGCGTGACGGGCACCAGATTCTCCAGCTCGATATCGGCGGAGTCGAGCTCGAAGCCTGCCTCCCGCGCCAGAATAAGCAGCTTGCGCCGCACATCCTGACCGGAGAGATCCTCGCGGGGATCCGGCTCGGTCAGGCCGTGCTGCCATGCTTCGTCCACCAGCTCGGAGAAGGGGCGGGTGCCGTCATACTGCTGGAACAGCCAGGAGAGGGTGCCGGAGAAGATGCCGGAGACCCCCTGAATGCGGTCGCCGCTCTGGCGCAGCATCTGGATGCTGGACTGGATCGGCAGCCCGGCGCCCACGGTGGCGTTGTAGCGCCACTGCACCTGATGGTCACGGCAGGTCTGCTTGATGCGCTGGTAGAACTCGCTGTCTGCGGCACCGGCAAACTTGTTGGCGGCGATGATGTGAATGCCGAGCTGGGCAAAATCCGGATAGTAGCGGCTCACCGTTTCGCTGGCGGTCATGTCCAGCGCAATCAGCGCGTCGAAGCCGTGCTGCTCAAGCTGGGAGAGCAACTCCGGCCAGATCAGCGGCTTGGGATTGAAGTTGTCCTGTACCTTGAGGGGGTTGAGTCCCTCTTCATCCAGCAGGCCCCCTTCCGAGCTGAACACCCCGTAGAGGGTGAGCGCCAGATTGAGTTCATGTTCCAGCCGTGCCTTTTCGCGGGCATAGAGGCTCAGCCAGTGGCCGCCGATATTGCCCTTGCCGAACACCACCAGTCCAACCCGGGTCGGGCGGCTGAAGAGGGCGCTGTGGAGGGCGATGAGCAGCGGCTCCAGCACTACCTGACGCAGCACGGCCACCAGACTCAGGCCATCTCGGGCCACCTGTACGAACTCCAGTGGTTGATCTGCCAGCAGCTGATAGAAGCGGTGACACTGCTCCGCGTTGTCGGTGACACCGGCGCCGACCAGCGCTACCAGACTGTACCCCTCTTTCTGAATGAGGCCGGTGAAGCTCCCTTGCAGCTGGAAGTCGCGCAGCAGCTCGAAGGCGCCTTGTGCCACTTCGAGGGTGTAGGCGAGGCGCAGGATCCGGCGATCCGGCTGGCGCTGCAGGGTGAGCGGGTTGAGGCGGTGACGGGCCAGATGGGCCTCGATGGTGGCCACCGTCTGCTCGTAGTTGGTTTGCGGCAGCACCTTCAGCTCGATGAGGGCGATCTGATCCACCGAGGAGACGATGCGGGCGCCACCGGAGCGGGGGGCGCGGCGCAGGATATGGGTGCAGCCCTCGTCCGGGTTGTAGCTGCAGCGCAAAGTGAGGCGCTGGCGGCTGTCGGCCACCGGTTGCAGAGTACGGGAGTGCAAGACCGAGGAGCCGAGGCGGGCCAGCTCGTTGGCTTCGGCGAGGCTCAGCCGCTCCAGCAGACGCGCTTCTTTCACCCGGCGCGGGTCGGCGCTGTAGACCCCGGCCACGTCGCTCCAGATGGTGGTGGATTCGCCGTCCGCCAGCAGCGCCAACAGGCTGGCGCTGTAGTCGGATCCATTGCGACCGAGCAGCAGGGAGCGCCCCTCCATGTCGGCGGCGATAAAGCCGGTTACCACGATGCGACCGGCATGCTCCGCCAGTCGCGCCTTGAGCAGTTCGCTGGAGAGGGCGGTATCCACCTTGACCAGAGCGCCATCCTCGGCGCGCAGGAAACTGCGGGCATCGAGCCAGATAGCCTTGTCGCCTCGGCTGGTGAGCAGGGCCGCCAGCAGGCGCGCCGACCACACTTCGCCAAAAGCGAGCAGGCCGTTGCGGGCGAAGCGATCAAACTGCCCTTCAAGCGTTTTGGCTATCAGCTGCATGTCGTCGGCCAGCTGCTTGCTCAGATCGAGCTGCAGTTCGCCCTCCAGCAGGCCGTCGATCAGGCTCTGCTGATAGGCCTGCAGGGCCGAGATGGCTTCACCGGCGGCTTCGTCCCCCGCTTCGGCCAGCTCCACCAGCTGGATCAGCCGGTTGGTGGTCTTGCCGGCGGCGGAGACCACGATCAGTTCATCCCCGCCCACCTGTTGTTCAACGATACTGGCGACCCGGCGATAACAGACCGGATCCGCCAGACTGCTGCCACCAAATTTGTGGACGTGACGTCGCTTCAAGCCTGCTTCTGCTGCCACCGCGATCTCTCCTTGTTGCTGCTGTTCCATTACTTCGCTACCTGTTCTGCCTGCTGCGCCTGTTCAAAAGCCTGAGCCAGATCGGCCACCAGGTCTTCACCGTGTTCAATACCGACCGACAACCGCAGCAGTTGGGCGCTGATACCTGCTGCCTGCTGCGCCGCCGGGGTCATGGCCCTGTGGGTCATGCTGGCCGGATGGGCCACCAGACTCTCCACCCCGCCGAGGGACTCGGCCACCGAGAAGAGGGTGAGGGCCGCGAGGAAGGCGCGAATGCCTGCCTCGCTGCAATCGAGTTCAAAACTTAGCATGGCGCCGAAGCCGGACTGTTGACGGCGCGCAATATCGTGGCCCGGATGGCTCGGCAGGCTGGGATGATAGATGCGTTTCACCAGCGGCTGCTGTTGCAGGAAGGCGAGGATGCGATCGGTGTTCTCCTGATGGGTGCGCAATCTGGGGGCCAGAGTGCGCAGGCCGCGCAGGGTGAGGTAGGAGTCGAACGCCCCGGAGGTGAGCCCCAGACAGTTGGCCCACCACACCAGCGACTCGGCCAGTGTGGCCTCCTTGGCAATCGCCACTCCGCCCACCACGTCTGAGTGACCGTTGATGTACTTGGTGGTGGAGTGCACCACCACGTCGGCACCAAGTGCGAGCGGCTGTTGCAGCAGGGGGGAGAGGAAGGTGTTGTCCACCACCACCTGCGCACCCACCTCGTGGGCGGCGCTGGCAATGGCGCTGATATCCACCACCCGCAGCAGCGGGTTGGAGGGGGTCTCGACCCATACCAGCGCAGGCTTCAGGGCCAGCGCGGCGGCCAGTGCGGCCTCATCCCCCTGATCGACAAACTGCACCCGGTAGTGGCCCTTGGTCGCCAGATACTCGAACAGGCGCCAGGTGCCGCCGTAGCAGTCGTGGGGGGCGAGCAGCAGATCCCCCGCCTTGAGCAGTGCTGTGGTGACCAGATGGACGGCGCCCATGCCGGTGCCGGTAACCACGGCGCCAGCGCCCCCTTCCAGTGCCGCCAGCGCGTCCGCCAGATTGGTGCGGGTCGGATTGCCGGAGCGGGCATAATCGTATTGACGGGGCTCGCCAAAGTCGGCAAAGGTGTAGTTGCTGGAGAGGTAGATGGGGGGCACCACGGCACCGTGTTGCTGGTCTGTCTCAATCCCGGTGCGAACCGCCAGGGTGGCCTTGTGGGTCATGTTTCTCTCCTTGATCTCTCTGGACGGTGGCCGCTCTTCCTGCCACGCTGCTTTTGCCACACGCAATCGTGCCAATGCTGGCATCATGATGAACCACACTACGCCAGCTTAAAAAAGCCGTCAACACTTCCAGACGTCTAAATGGCTTTGCTGTTGGATTGCCATTAATTTCCTTAAGGGTTAAAATCCGCGCTCACGGCTAAATGAGAACAGGTGAGTCATGGGAACAGAGTGGAACGGCGACTACGTCAGCCCCTACGCGGAACACGGTAAGAAGAGCGAACAGGTCAAGAAGATTACCGTCTCGATCCCGCTCAAGGTGTTGAAAGTGTTGACCGATGAGCGCACCCGCCGTCAGGTGAACAACCTGCGTCATGCGACCAACAGCGAGCTGCTCTGTGAAGCCTTCCTGCACGCTTTCACCGGCCAGCCGCTCCCTTGCGACGAAGACTTGCGCAAGGATCAACCGGACAGTGTCCCGGCCGAAGCGCGCGCCATCATGGAAGCGCTGGGCAAAGAGATCGAAGATTTCGACAAGGAATAACCCCCAATGACGCGGCCCTGGTCGCGTCATTGCTATCTGCCATGTCCCGCTTCAGCCTGCGCCACTATCACCACCACTTCTGCAGCCATAGCCACGACTTTGCCCAGCTGGTGATCCCCCTCGACGGCCCCCTCGAGATCGAGGTGCAGGGCCGGGGGCGCAGGCTTGCCCCCGGTTCTGCCTGCATCATCGCTCCCGGCGAGCGGCACGACTACGCCGCCGATCCCGCGCTTTCGTTTCTGGTGCAGGAGAGCGACTGGCTACCCGGCGATCTGGCGGCTCACCCCTTTATCGAGCTGGATGAGCCCCAGCGCCACTACCTCGCTTTTCTGCACCGCATGGTGGCCGAAGGGCGGCAGGTGGCGGGCATGGCGCAGGTGTGGCTCTCCCTGCTGGCGGAAGGGCAGGGGATGCAGAGCACTGCCACCCCGCGTCTTGCCGCTCGCATCCTCAAGGTGCAGCGCCATATCGATGCCAATCTCGCCGCCCCGCTGACCAATCAGCAACTCGCCGCCATCGCCTGCCTTGGCCAGAGCCAGTTCAAGCTCGCCTTTCGCCAACAACTGGGGGTAAGCGTCTCCCACTACATTCGCAGTCGGCGCATGGCACTGGCGCGAACCCTGCTTGCCGGTACGCAACTGCCCGTTGGGGAGATTGCCAGCCGCTGCGGCTACCAGAATCAGGGGGCCTTCGGCGAGCGCTTCCTGGCCGAGACCGGGCTCACTCCGTCCCTCTGGCGCCAGCAAAACGGCCACCTGCCGCAACGAAACGGCTGATCGCCGAAGACAGCCTTCTCTCTTTGGGCCATGCTGCGGGTCATGCAAGGTGCACGATAAACAGGAGCCGAAATGGAGACGATTAGCTGGCAGGATTTCGAGATGGTGGAGCTGAGGGTGGGTACCCTGGTGCGGGTCGAGCCGTTCCCCGAGGCGCGCAAACCGGCCTACAAGGTGTGGGCGGATTTTGGCCCTGAACTGGGGATTCGCAAGAGCAGCGCCCAGATCACCGCACTCTACCAGCCAGAGCAGCTGGTGGGCCGCCAGATCATCGCCGTAGTCAACTTCCCGACCAAGCAGATCGGCCCGTTTCAGTCGGAGTTTCTGCTGACCGGTTTCTATCGGCCGGATGGCGCTGTAGTGATGGCTATCCCCGAGCAAGCGGTGGAGAACGGCGCCAGGCTGGGCTGAGCTCACACCCGAACAGAGAGAAGAGGGGGGCGCCCAGCGGGCCCGGGCTGTTTTTTTTTTTTTGGAGGAGGGTATTAATAAAGCCGGAT
>NZ_JBSTYQ010000032.1:0-21011 GCF_054052385.1 Aeromonas sp. 25-AL00135
CCGGGGGGGGGGGCGTGTGTGGGCCTCCATGGCGGGTTATTATCCAAAACAGACGCGGGGGCCGGGGGCCCCCCTCTTCGTTATCCGGCAACCGCCGTCATCATTTGCGCAGCTTGATCTGCTCGATGGCGTGCTCATGGCCCTTGGTCATGATCAGGTTGGCACGTTCACGCGTTGGTAGGATATTTTCTTGCAAATTCAGATAGTTGATATCTTGCCAGATGTTGCTGGCGATCTGGGTCGCCTCACTCTCCGCCAGCTTGGCGTAGTTATGGAAGTAGGAGTCGGGATCCGAGAAGGCGCCGCTGCGGAATTTCAGGAAGCGTTCGATATACCAGGTGCGCAGCAGTTCGGCATCGGCATCCACATAGATGGAGAAGTCGACAAAGTCCGACACGAAGACCCGATGGGGCTCCTGAGGGTAATCCATGCCGCTTTGCAGCACATTGAGCCCTTCCAGGATCAGAATGTCCGGCTGCTCCACCACCTTTTTCTCATCGGGAATGATGTCGTAGATAAGGTGGGAATAAACCGGCGCTTCGACCTTCTCGTGACCGGCGCGGATATTGGCGACAAATTCCACCAGATGGCGGATGTCGTAGGATTCCGGGAACCCCTTGCGGCGCATCAGGCCGCGCTCTTCCAGTACCTTGTTGGGATAGAGGAAGCCGTCGGTGGTGACCAACTCCACCCGCGGATGTTCCGGCCAGCGCTCCAGCAGGGCCTGCAGAATACGGGCCGTGGTACTTTTGCCCCCCGCCACGCTGCCGGCAATGCTGATGATATAGGTGCCCTTGCCGCGGGACTGGCCGAGGAACTGCTCCAGCACCCGGCTGCGACGCTGTTTGGCTTTGACATAGAGATTGAGCAGGCGGGAGAGAGGCAGATAGATCTCTTCCACTTCCCGCAATGACACCTTCTCGTTGATCCCGCGCAGGGTCTGCAGATCGTGTTCGGTCAGGGTCAGGGGGACCGAATCGCGCAATAACGCCCATTGTTCGCGGGTGAATTGCAGATAGGGGTTATGCTCTGTCGTCATGGTGTCATCACTGTTTCTTGGGCACGGCGACCATACACCAAGGGTGGGGGAGCGACAAGGGACGCAGCAGGATTGGCTTGTTTGCCCCCGCTTTTTTGCAAACTTCCCAGCAATAAAGCATATTTTGCCGGGTTCAATGGTTGCATCCCCCAAAACCTTACAATAAAATGCGCGACGCTTGACTGTCTGTCGTCTATTTGCCGTGCAAAAGCGATAAACACAACGGGTGCAAGCAGAATTACCGTTGTGACAATCTGGCGTCTGGAGGGGTTCCCGAGCGGCCAAAGGGATCAGACTGTAAATCTGACGGCTCTGCCTTCGAAGGTTCGAATCCTTCTCCCTCCACCATATTTCTCTGCGGTTTGAGTTCTTTGGGTTAGAGAAATGCGGGCATCGTATAATGGCTATTACCTCAGCCTTCCAAGCTGATGATGCGGGTTCGATTCCCGCTGCCCGCTCCAAGATGCTGATATGGCTCAGGCGTTAGCAGAGCCGCACCCTAGGGTGAGTTCGGCAAGCGAACCAGCCATCAGTACCTCTCTCTTTCCCACCAGATTCAAATCCATCATATAAACTGTTCTGTGGTTAGCTTGCCACCGCGTACTCAGCGTTAGTTTAGAGGGACGATCATGTCTAAAGAAAAATTTGAGCGTAATAAACCGCACGTTAACGTGGGTACCATCGGCCACGTTGACCACGGTAAAACCACCCTGACTGCAGCTATCACCAACGTGCTGGCCAAGCACTTCGGTGGTAAAGCTTTCGCCTTCGACCAGATCGACAAGGCACCGGAAGAGCGTGAGCGTGGTATCACCATCAACACCTCCCACGTAGAATACGACACCGC
Source organism: Aeromonas sp. 25-AL00135 (assembly GCF_054052385.1). Lineage (NCBI taxonomy): Bacteria > Pseudomonadati > Pseudomonadota > Gammaproteobacteria > Aeromonadales > Aeromonadaceae > Aeromonas > Aeromonas sp. 25-AL00135. The sequence goes on from NZ_JBSTYQ010000032.1 coordinate 1,887, forward strand.
TACCCGTCACTACGCCCACGTAGACTGCCCGGGTCACGCCGACTACGTTAAAAACATGATCACCGGTGCTGCCCAGATGGACGGCGCGATCCTGGTAGTAGCAGCGACTGACGGCCCGATGCCGCAGACTCGTGAGCACATCCTGCTGGGTCGTCAGGTAGGCGTTCCGTACATCATCGTGTTCATGAACAAGTGTGACATGGTAGATGACGAAGAGCTGCTGGAACTGGTCGAGATGGAAGTTCGCGAACTGCTGTCCGAGTACGACTTCCCGGGTGATGACCTGCCGGTAGTCCGTGGTTCCGCACTGAAAGCGCTGGAAGGCGAAGCTCAGTGGGAAGAGAAGATCCTGGAACTGGCTGGCCACCTGGACAGCTACATTCCGGAGCCGGAGCGTGCGATTGACCAGCCGTTCCTGATGCCAATCGAAGACGTATTCTCTATCGCTGGCCGTGGTACCGTAGTAACCGGTCGTGTAGAGCGCGGTATCGTTAAAGTTGGTGAAGAAGTGGAAATCGTTGGTATCAAAGATACCACCAAGACCACCTGTACCGGCGTTGAAATGTTCCGTAAGCTGCTGGACGAAGGTCGTGCAGGCGAGAACATCGGTGCACTGCTGCGTGGCGTGAAGCGTGAAGACGTAGAGCGTGGTCAGGTACTGGCCAAGCCGGGCACCATCAAGCCGCACACCAAGTTTGAATCTGAAGTGTACGTACTGTCCAAAGAAGAAGGTGGTCGTCATACCCCGTTCTTCAAAGGCTACCGTCCGCAGTTCTACTTCCGTACTACCGACGTGACCGGTACCATCGAACTGCCGGAAGGCGTAGAGATGGTAATGCCGGGCGACAACATCAAGATGGTTGTTACCCTGATTGCGCCGATCGCGATGGACGACGGCCTGCGTTTCGCTATCCGTGAAGGTGGCCGTACCGTAGGTGCTGGTGTTGTAGCTAAAGTTATCGCTTAATCTTTGGCTTACATAAATAAAGCAAAGCCCCTATAATAGGGGCTTTCTTGTGTAGGGGCGTAGTTCGAATTGGTAGAACAGCGGTCTCCAAAACCGATGGTTGCGGGTTCGAGTCCTGCCGCCCCTGCCATATACCTCGTCTCGTACGGGGCTTTTGTGTCTTTGGTTACGTCAGATACAGGTGGGTTGTATGAGTGTTAGTTCTGAGAGCCAGGGCGGAAGCAAGGATACCCTGCTTTGGGGCCTGGTTTTCATTATCCTGGCGGCCGCTGTAGTGGGTAATTACCTGCTCAACGATGTTGTCGCTGCCGTCCGCGCCCTGGGTGTGGTCGTTGTCATTGCTGCTGCTGGTGCAGTAGCCCTGCAAACCACCAAGGGAAAGGCAACACTGGCATTCGCCCGTGAGTCTCGCCTGGAAGTCCGCAAGGTCGTATGGCCGACCCGTCAGGAAGCCATTCAGACAACCCTGATTGTGCTGGCGGTGACCGCCGTGATGGGGCTGCTGCTGTTCGTTCTGGACGGTGCCTTGGTCTGGTTGGTCAACCTGATTACCGGTGTGTAAGGATAAGCCATGACTGAACAACGTGAACAACGTATGAGATGGTATGTCGTGCAGGCTTTTTCCGGCTATGAAGGCCGTGTAGCCAAGTCCCTGCGCGAACATATCAAGATGCATGGCATGGAAGACATGTTCGGTGAAGTACTGGTCCCGACCGAAGAAGTGGTCGAGATGCGTGCTGGCCAGAAGCGCAAGAGTGAGCGCAAGTTTTTCCCTGGGTATGTCCTAGTCCAGATGATCATGGATGAAACCACATGGCACCTGGTGCGTAACGTACCGCGTGTAATGGGCTTCATCGGCGGTACTTCCGACCGTCCGGCACCGATCTCCGACAAAGAGGCCGATGCCATCCTGAACCGTCTGCAGGATGCCCACGACAAGCCGCGTCCGAAAACCCTGTTTGAACCGGGTGAAATGGTGCGGGTTGCCGATGGTCCGTTTGCCGACTTCAACGGTACCGTTGAAGAGGTCGATTATGAGAAGAGCCGCGTGAAGGTCTCTGTACTGATCTTCGGTCGTTCTACTCCTGTTGAACTGGATTTTGGTCAGGTCGAAAAGGGCTGATTGAATTCTGTACGTTTAACGGTTGTCAGGGGCAGCGAATATCTCTATAATTCGCTGCCCCTTTATTAGTTGGGGAGCCGTTTGCAGGAGCAAGTCTCCGAGGCGCTAGAACCCATTTTTGAGGTATTTTCCTAATGGCTAAGAAAGTCACAGCTTATATCAAGCTGCAGGTTGCTGCTGGTGCAGCCAACCCGTCTCCTCCCGTTGGTCCTGCACTGGGTCAACACGGTGTTAACATCATGGAATTCTGTAAGGCGTTCAACGCTCGTACAGAGAAGCTGGAAAAAGGTTCACCGACTCCGGTCGTGATCACCGTTTACAGCGACCGTTCCTTCACCTTCGAAACCAAGACTCCGCCTGCTTCCTTCCTGCTGAAGAAAGCTGCTGGCATCAAGTCTGGTTCTTCCAAGCCGAACAAAGACAAGGTTGGTAAGGTGACCGTTGCCCAGCTGCAAGAAATCGCCAAGACCAAAGAGCCGGATATGACTGGTGCCGATCTGGATGCAAAAGTACGTTGCATCGCAGGCTCCGCTCGTTCCATGGGTCTGGTAGTGGAGGATTAAGACAATGGCTAAACTTTCCAAGCGTATGCGCGTTATTCGCGAAAAAGTTGACGGTACCAAAGAGTACTCCATCAACGAAGCCATTGCCCTGCTGAAAGAACTGGCTACCGCCAAGTTCGTTGAAAGCGTTGACGTTGCTGTCAACCTGGGTATCGACGCTCGTAAATCTGACCAGAACGTACGTGGTGCTACTGTACTGCCGCACGGTACCGGTCGTGATGTACGCGTTGCCGTATTTACTCAAGGTGCCAACGCCGAAGCAGCAAAAGCTGCCGGTGCTGACCTGGTAGGTATGGATGACCTGGCCGATCTGGTTAAGAAAGGCGAGATGAACTTCGACGTCGTTATCGCATCCCCGGATGCAATGCGCGTTGTTGGTCAACTGGGTCAAATCCTGGGCCCGCGCGGCCTGATGCCGAACCCGAAAGTTGGTACTGTAACTCCTAACGTTGCCGAAGCTGTCAAGAACGCCAAGGCTGGTCAGGTTCGTTACCGTAACGACAAGAATGGTATCATCCATACCACTCTGGGTAAGGTTTCTTTCAACGAAGTTCAGCTGAAAGAAAACTTGGAAGCTCTGCTGGTTGCCCTGAAAAAAGGCAAGCCCTCTTCCGCCAAAGGTCAATTCATCAAGAAAGTCAGCATCTCCACCACCATGGGTGCCGGTGTTGCCGTAGACCAAGCTTCTCTGGAAGCTCAGGCCTAATTGATGGGTTTTACAAGGCGCAAAATTTAATCTATAATTTTGCGCCTTGATTGGTTGGGGGTTTCGACCTCCGTCCAAGACCGCAGGAGGCTGCAAAGCCTTAATGTTTCCTGCGTAGACGGTGCCGGAAACCCAGCGAGAAAGATTCTTTCTCTTCTGGAATCCTGCTACCGCATCGTTCCCCTCTGTTGTAAAGGTAGGGGGGATGTGTCAGTACTGGGTCAATAGACCCGGATTCAATCCAGGAGTTAAGCCAATGGCATTGGGACTCGAAGACAAAAAGGCAATTGTTGCTGAAGTCAACGAAGCTGCCAAAGGCGCTCTTTCTGCAGTTGTTGCCGATTCTCGCGGTGTAACTGTAGACAAGATGACCGTCCTGCGTAAAACCGCTCGTGAAGCCGGTGTGTACATGCGCGTTGTGCGTAACACCCTGCTGCGTCGCGCGGTAGAAGGTACCGAATACGAGTGCCTGAACGACGCATTTACCGGTCCTACCTTGATTGCTTTCTCTAACGAACACCCGGGCGCTGCTGCTCGTCTGTTCAAAGAGTTTGCCAAAGCGAACCAAAAGTTCGAAATCAAGGCTGGCGCTTTTAACGGTGAGTTTATCGCCGCAGCACAAATTGATCGTCTGGCCACGCTGCCGACTTACGAAGAAGCAATTGCGAAGTTGATGGCGACTATGAAAGAAGCCTCTGCTGGCAAGCTGGTTCGTACTATCGCTGCTGTTCGCGACCAGAAACAAGCTGCTGCTTGATTCTCGCCTATTTAGGCTGTTTGAGTTTATTCAACATCAGGAATTTTTGTCATGTCTATCACTAAAGACCAAATTATCGAAGCCGTTGCTTCCATGTCCGTAATGGAAGTTGTTGAGCTGATCGAAGCTATGGAAGAGAAGTTCGGTGTTTCTGCCGCTGCTGCCGTAATGGCTGGCCCGGCTGCTGCTGAAGCAGTAGAAGAGAAGACCGAGTTCGACGTAGTTCTGACTGCTGCTGGCGCCAACAAAGTTGCCGTTATCAAAGCCGTTCGTGGCGCTACCGGTCTGGGCCTGAAAGAAGCCAAAGATCTGGTAGAAGCTGCTCCGGCTAACCTGAAGGAAGGCGTGTCCAAGGACGAAGCTGAAGCTCTGAAGAAAGAGCTGGAAGCTGCCGGTGCTTCTGTTGAGATCAAATAATCTGCATTTATGTAGATTAGCCTGATAAAACAGGCTAGGGCTGGTGAATTTTTGTTCACCAGCCTTTTTGCGCTGTAGACTGAGAGCATTTCACACCGTTTACGACTCTCGGTGCACCAGCAATCCGGACTGTCTTCTTTCGTCCGGGCCAACACAAAACGGTGTTGAGACAGAGCTGTCCCGCGGGACAGAGTGGGTCACTTATCAGCGAGCTGAGGAACCCTATGGTTTACTCTTATACCGAAAAAAAACGCATTCGTAAGGACTTCGGTAAGCGAGACCAGGTACTGGACACGCCTTATCTGTTGTCCATTCAGCTGGACTCCTTCAAGCAGTTCATCGAGGCTGACCCGGAAGGTGAATATGGCCTAGAGGCCGCTTTCCGTAGCGTTTTCCCGATCACCAGTTACTCCGGTAGTGCTGAGCTTCAGTATGTCAGCTATCGCCTGGGTGAGCCGGTATTTGACGTAAAAGAATGCCAGATCCGTGGAGTGACCTACTCCGCGCCGCTGCGTGTCAAGCTTCGTATGGTTCTGTACGACCGTGAAGCAGCTGCCGGCACCGTCAAAGACATCAAGGAACAAGAAGTATACATGGGCGAAATTCCGCTCATGACCGAGAACGGCACCTTTGTTATCAATGGTACCGAGCGGGTTATCGTCTCCCAGCTGCACCGCAGCCCGGGCGTCTTCTTCGACCACGATAAAGGCAAAACTCATTCATCCGGTAAGGTACTGTATAACGCTCGCGTTATCCCCTACCGTGGTTCCTGGCTGGACTTCGAGTTCGATGCGAAAGACAACCTGTTTGTCCGTATCGACCGTCGTCGCAAACTGCCAGCATCCATTATTCTGCGCGCCCTGGACTTCACTTCCGAACAAATCCTGGCCACCTTCTTCGAGACCATCGGTTTTGAAGTAAAAGATGGCAAGTTGATGATGGATCTGGTGCCGGAGCGTCTGCGTGGTGAAACTGCGACCTTTGACATCGTGGCCAATGGCGCCGTGGTGGTTGAGACCGGTCGTCGTGTGACTGCGCGTCACATCCGTCAGTTGGAAAAAGACGCCGTTACCCAAATTGAGGTACCGGTTGAGTATGTTGTTGGCAAAGTTGCTGCCAAGGACTACGCACATCCGCAAACTGGCGAGATGGTCGTGACCGCCAACCAGGCGCTGAGCCTGGAAGCGATCGCCAACCTGTCCCAAGCCGGCTTCAAGCATTTCGAGGTTCTGTTCACCAACGAACTGGATCACGGTGCTTACATGTCCGAGACCCTGCGTGTCGACTCCAGCTCCAACCGTTTGGAAGCGCTGGTCGAGATCTATCGCATGATGCGTCCGGGCGAGCCGCCTACTCGCGAAGCTGCAGAACAGCTGTTCGAAAACCTGTTCTTCTCCGCCGAGCGTTACGACCTGTCTACCGTAGGTCGGATGAAGTTCAACCGCCGTCTGGGTCGTGAAGACGAGACTGGCGCAGGTGTACTGACCAAAGACGACATCGTCGATGTGATGAAGCGCCTGATCGACATCCGTAACGGTAACGACGAAGTGGACGATATCGACCACTTGGGTAACCGTCGTATCCGTTCTGTCGGTGAAATGGCTGAAAACCAGTTCCGCGTCGGTCTGGTGCGTGTCGAGCGTGCGGTCAAGGAGCGTCTCTCCCTGGGCGACCTGGACACCCTGATGCCGCAGGATCTGATCAACGCCAAGCCGATCTCCGCCGCAGTCAAAGAGTTCTTTGGTTCCAGCCAGCTGTCCCAGTTTATGGACCAGAACAACCCGCTCTCCGAAGTGACCCACAAGCGTCGTATCTCCGCGCTGGGCCCGGGCGGTTTGACTCGTGAGCGTGCCGGCTTTGAAGTTCGAGACGTACACCCGACTCACTACGGTCGTCTGTGCCCTATCGAGACTCCTGAAGGTCCGAACATCGGTCTGATCAACTCTCTGTCCGTGTACTCTCGTACCAACGAGTACGGTTTCCTCGAGACCCCGTACCGCAAGGTCATTGACGGTGTGATCACCGACGAAGTGGACTACCTGTCTGCTATTGAAGAAGGCAAGTACGTGATCGCACAGGCTAACGCCGCGACTACCGAAGATGGCCGTCTGAAAGATGAATTGATCCCGTGCCGTCACAAAGGTGAATCCACCTTTATGAACGCCGACCAGATCCAGTATATGGACGTGAGCCCGCAGCAGATCGTATCTGTGGCAGCGGCCCTGATCCCGTTCCTGGAACACGATGACGCGAACCGCGCATTGATGGGTTCAAACATGCAACGTCAGGCTGTACCGACCCTGCGCGCTGACAAGCCGCTGGTAGGTACCGGTATGGAACGCGCTGTGGCCGTTGACTCCGGTGTAACCGTAGTGGCCAAGCGTGGCGGCATGATCGACTACGTCGATGCCTCCCGTATCGTTATCAAGGTAAATGAAGATGAGCTGATGCCAGGCGAAGCCGGTATCGACATCTACAACCTGACCAAATACACCCGTTCCAACCAGAACACCTGTATCAACCAGCGTCCTTGTGTGATGTTGGGTGAGCCGGTCATGGCTGGCGACGTACTGGCTGACGGCCCGTCCACCGATCTGGGTGAACTGGCTCTGGGTCAGAACATGCGCGTCGCGTTCATGCCGTGGAACGGTTACAACTTCGAAGACTCGATCCTGGTGAACGAGCGTGTTGTTCAGGAAGATCGCCTGACCACCATCCATATCCAGGAACTGGCCTGTATCTCCCGTGACACCAAGCTGGGTCCGGAAGAGATCACTGCTGACATCCCGAACGTGGGTGAAGCCGCTCTGTCCAAGCTGGACGAGTCCGGTATCGTCTACGTGGGTGCCGAAGTGAAGGGCGGCGACATTCTGGTCGGTAAGGTAACGCCGAAAGGTGAAACCCAGCTGACGCCGGAAGAGAAGCTGCTGCGCGCCATCTTCGGTGAGAAGGCGTCCGATGTGAAGGACTCCTCCCTGCGTGTACCGAACGGTGTGTACGGTACCGTGGTTGACGTGCAAGTCTTTACCCGCGATGGCGTGGAAAAAGACAAGCGCGCCAAAGAAATCGAAGAGATGCAGCTGAAGGAAGCGAAGAAGGACTTGACCGAAGAGTTCAAGATCCTGGAAGACGGCATTTTCGGCCGCTCCCGCAACCTGCTGCTGGCCGCCGGTTACAGCGAAGATCGTCTGAACAAGCTCGATCGCTCCAAGTGGTTTGAACTGGCCATCGAAGACGAAGGCAAGCAGACCGAACTGGAACAGATTGCTGAACAGCACGTTGAGCTGAAAGCCGAGTTCGACAAGAAATTCGAGAACAAGCGTCGCAAGATTATCCAGGGTGATGATCTGGCGCCGGGCGTACTGAAAATCGTCAAGGTTTATCTGGCAGTCAAGCGTCGCATCCAGCCGGGTGACAAGATGGCGGGCCGTCACGGTAACAAGGGTGTTATCTCCAAGATCTGTCCGGTCGAGGATATGCCTCATGACGAGTTCGGCCGTCCGGTCGACATCGTACTGAACCCGTTGGGCGTACCATCCCGTATGAACATCGGTCAGATCCTCGAAGTGCACCTGGGCCTTGCGGCCAAGGGTATCGGCGAGAAGATCGATCGCATGGTCAAAGAGCAGCGCGAGCTGCACGAGATGCGCAACTTCCTGCAACAGGTCTATGACCTGGGCGAGAAGGACACCCAGCAAGTGAACATCGCCGAACTGTCTGACGACGACGTACGTACCCTGGTGGGTAACCTGCGTAAGGGTCTGCCGGTTGCTACTCCAGTGTTTGATGGTGCCAAAGAGCGCGAAATCAAAGCCCTGCTGAAGCTGGCCGATCTGCCGGAATCCGGTCAGATTGATCTGTTCGACGGCCGTACCGGTAACCGCTTCGAGCGTAAAGTAACCGTTGGTTACATGTACATGCTCAAGCTGAACCACCTGGTCGACGACAAGATGCACGCGCGTTCTACCGGTTCTTATAGCCTGGTTACCCAGCAGCCGCTGGGTGGTAAGGCTCAGTTCGGTGGTCAGCGTTTCGGTGAGATGGAAGTGTGGGCCCTGGAGGCTTACGGTGCGGCATATACCCTGCAGGAGATGCTGACCGTCAAGTCTGACGATGTGAATGGCCGTACCAAGATGTACAAGAACATCGTGGATGGCGACCACCGTATGGAGCCGGGCATGCCCGAATCCTTCAACGTATTGCTGAAGGAAATCCGCTCTCTGGGTATCAACATCGAGCTGGACGAAGAGTAAGAGCTCGCTCTTATTGTTCGAGAATTGACGTGGGCGCCCCGCTGTTTTGGCAGCCGGGGCGCCGAGGTTAGACTCCTGACAGGGGAAACACGTGAAAGACTTACTCAAGTTTTTGAAGGCTCAGACCAAGACCGAAGAGTTTGACAGCATCAAGATCGGTCTGGCCTCTCCTGACATGATCCGCTCCTGGTCATTCGGTGAGGTCAAAAAGCCTGAGACCATCAACTACCGGACTTTCAAGCCGGAGCGTGATGGTCTGTTCTGCGCCCGTATCTTCGGACCGGTGAAGGACTACGAGTGTCTGTGCGGCAAGTACAAGCGCCTGAAACACCGTGGTGTGATCTGTGAGAAGTGCGGCGTTGAAGTGACCCAGACCAAGGTCCGTCGTGAGCGTATGGGCCACATCGAGCTGGCCAGCCCGACTGCCCACATCTGGTTCCTGAAGTCCCTGCCGTCCCGTATCGGTCTGCTTCTGGACATGACCCTGCGCGACATCGAACGCGTGCTCTACTTCGAATCTTTCGTAGTTATCGAGCCGGGCATGACCAACCTCGAACGCAGCCAGATGCTCTCCGAAGAGCAGTACCTGGATGCGCTGGAAGAGTGGGGCGACGAATTTGACGCCAAGATGGGTGCCGAAGCAATCCTGGCATTGCTGCGCGCCATCGATCTGGAAGGTGAAGTCAAAGCGATGCGTGAGGAGCTGGATCAGACCAACTCCGAGACCAAACGCAAGAAGACCACCAAGCGTCTGAAGCTGATGGAAGCTTTCCTGCAGTCCGGCAACAAGCCGGAGTGGATGATCATGACAGTGCTGCCTGTGCTGCCGCCGGACCTGCGTCCGCTGGTACCGCTGGACGGCGGCCGTTTCGCGACTTCCGATCTGAACGATCTGTACCGTCGCGTGATCAACCGTAACAACCGCTTGAAGCGTCTGCTGGATCTGGCTGCTCCGGACATCATCGTGCGCAACGAAAAGCGTATGCTGCAAGAGTCCGTCGATGCGCTGCTGGATAACGGCCGTCGCGGTCGTGCCATCACCGGTTCCAACAAGCGCCCGCTGAAATCCCTGGCCGATATGATCAAGGGTAAGCAGGGTCGTTTCCGTCAGAACCTGCTCGGTAAGCGTGTCGACTACTCCGGTCGTTCCGTTATCACCGTAGGCCCGACTCTGCGTCTGCATCAGTGCGGTCTGCCGAAGAAGATGGCGCTGGAACTGTTCAAGCCGTTCATCTATGGCAAGCTGGAAACCCGCGGTCTGGCGACCACTATCAAGGCCGCCAAGAAGATGGTGGAGCGCGAGGAAGCTGTCGTTTGGGATATCCTGGACGAAGTGATCCGCGAACATCCGGTTCTGCTGAACCGTGCACCGACTCTGCACCGTCTGGGTATCCAGGCATTCGAACCGACTCTGGTCGAAGGCAAGGCAATCCAGCTGCACCCGCTCGTTTGTGCTGCGTATAACGCGGACTTCGATGGTGACCAGATGGCGGTTCACGTACCGCTGACCCTGGAAGCCCAGCTGGAAGCGCGTGCGCTGATGATGTCTACCAACAACATCCTGTCGCCTGCATCCGGTGAGCCGATCATCGTTCCTTCTCAGGACGTGGTCTTGGGTCTGTACTACATGACCCGCGCCCGCATCAATGCGAAGGGTGAAGGTATGGTGCTGTCCGGCCCGAAAGAGGCCGAGAAAGTGTACCGTGCCGGTCTGGCCGACCTGCATGCTCGCGTCAAGTGCCGCATCACCGAGTACGTGAAGAACGAAGCCGGTGAACTGGTTGCCAAGACCGAGATGAAGAACACCACCGTTGGTCGTGCGATCCTGAGCCTGATCCTGCCGAAAGGCATGGAATACGCCCTGATCGACGAGCCGAAGGTGCTGACTGCTGCCGAGCAGGCCGATCTGGACGCCAATCCGCAGAACTGGATCAAATCCGTATCCAACAAGGCGCTGGGCAAAAAGCTCATCTCCCGTCTGCTGAACACCTGCTATCGCAAACAGGGGCTGAAGGACACCGTTATCTTCGCTGACCAGCTGATGTATACCGGTTTCCACTACGCGGCGCTGTCCGGTGCTTCCGTTGGTATCGATGACATGGTCATCCCGGATGCCAAGAAAGACATCATCGCTTCTGCCGAAGCCGAAGTTGCCGAGATCCAGGACCAGTTCCTGTCCGGTCTGGTAACTGCGGGCGAACGTTACAACAAGGTTATCGATATCTGGGCCAGCGCCAACGAGCGCGTCTCCAAGGCCATGATGGAGAACTTGTCCAAAGAGCGTAACGTCAACTCGCTGGGTGATGAAGAAGAGCAGGCATCGTTCAACAGCATCTTTATGATGGCCGACTCTGGTGCGCGGGGTTCCGCAGCCCAGATCCGTCAGCTGGCCGGTATGCGTGGCCTGATGGCCAAGCCGGATGGCTCCATCATCGAGACCCCGATCATCGCGAACTTCCGCGAAGGTCTGAACGTACTGCAGTACTTTATCTCTACCCACGGTGCTCGTAAGGGTCTGGCGGATACCGCACTGAAGACTGCGAACTCCGGTTACCTGACTCGTCGTCTGGTAGACGTGGCGCAGGACATGGTGATCACCGAGGACGATTGCGGCACTACCGACGGTCTGTGGATGACTCCGCTGATCGAGGGTGGCGACGTGGTCGAGCCGCTGCGTGAGCGCGTGCTGGGTCGTGTGGTGGCAGAAGATGTCATCAAGCCGGGTACCGAGGACGAGATCCTGGTTGCTCGCAACACCCTGCTCGACGAGCAGCTGTGTGACCTGCTGGAACGCAACTCCGTTGACCGTGTGAAGGTACGTTCTGCCATCACCTGTGAAACCGACTTCGGTAACTGTGCTCACTGCTACGGCCGTGATCTGGCCCGTGGTCACCTGGTTAACAAGGGTGAGGCTGTCGGTGTTATCGCCGCCCAGTCCATCGGTGAACCGGGTACCCAGCTGACGATGCGTACTTTCCACATCGGTGGTGCTGCATCTCGTGCCGCTGCTGAAAGCAGCATCCAGGTCAAGAACACCGGTACCATCAAGCTGCAGAACGCCAAGTTCGTTCACAACAGCGATGACAAACTGGTTATCACCTCACGTTCTACCGAACTGACCATCATGGACGACATGGGCCGTACCAAGGAAAGCCACAAGCTGCCTTACGGTTCCGTGCTGGAAGTGAAGGACGGTCAGGCCGTGAGTGCTGGCGAGACCGTTGCCAACTGGGATCCGCACACCCACCCGATCATCACCGAAGTGGCAGGTCGCCTGCAGTTCGAACACATGATCGATGGCGTGACCATCACTCGTCAGACCGACGAGCTGACCGGTCTCTCTTCTATCGTTGTTCTGGACGTCAACGAGCGTCCGAGCGCCGGTAAAGAGATGCGTCCGACCGTTAAACTGGTTGACCTGAACGGCAAAGACGTGATGATCCCGGGTACCGATGTAGCCGCCCAGTACTTCCTGCCGGGCAAGGCGATCGTGAACCTGGAAGATGGTGCCAACGTGGGCGTGGGTGACGCGGTAGCGCGTATCCCGCAAGAGTCTGGCGGTACCAAGGACATCACCGGTGGTCTGCCGCGCGTTGCGGACCTGTTCGAAGCACGTCAACCGAAGGAACCGGCAATTCTGGCCGAGATCTCCGGTACCATCTCCTTCGGGAAAGAGACCAAGGGCAAGCGCCGTCTGGTCATCACCCCGACCGATGGTGGCAACGTCTACGAAGAGATGATTCCGAAGTGGCGTAACCTGAACGTGTTCGAAGGTGAAAAAGTTGAGAAGGGTGAAGTGCTGGCGGACGGTCCTGAGTCTGCTCACGACATCCTGCGTCTGCGCGGTATCAGCCCGGTCGCCAACTACATCGCCAACGAAGTGCAGGACGTTTACCGTCTGCAAGGCGTTAAGATCAACGACAAGCACATCGAAGTCATCGTTCGTCAGATGCTGCGCAAGTGCGAGATCCTGAGCGCTGGCGATACCGATCTGATCGAAGGCGAACAGGTTGAAGTTGCTCGTGTGAAGATTGCCAACCGTAAGCTGGTTGCCGAGGGTAAGACCCCTGCGACCTACCGTCATGTACTGATGGGTATTACCAAGGCATCTCTGAGCACCGAGTCCTTCATCTCCGCGGCTTCCTTCCAGGAAACCACTCGCGTTCTGACCGAAGCCGCCGTTGGTGGTAAGCGTGATGAACTGCGTGGTCTGAAAGAGAACGTCATCGTGGGTCGTCTGATCCCGGCTGGTACCGGCTTTGCCTACCACCACAGCCGGATCAACCAGCGTGCTGCCGCAGCTCGTGCTGTTGGCACCCCGCAGGTGACCGCTGATGAAGCGGAGCAGAACCTGGCGGATCTGCTGAACGCAGCCGGTAGCTTCGACGAAGAGTAACTCGTCATCCGTGATTGAAAAGGGCTCCTTCAAGGAGCCCTTTTTGTTGGCCAATTCCTCGGCAAAGGTAGACGCAGCGCGGGTTTCAGGATGATCCAGAGCAAAGTTGTAGAGTAAAAAATCAAAAAAAGTTGACTTTACTCCCCTGCAATTTAAAACTCGGGACAGTTGAATGGTTATTACAGGGGTAGAACATGACTGTCGGTATCGAGGAAGCCATGCTTCCCGAAGAACAGCTGATCAGCCGCACTTTTACAGATGAAGACAGGGAATTGTTGCGCTCATACGATGGGCTCATCGATGGCTTGGCCGAGCTGTTCGGCAAGCATTGTGAAGTGGTACTCCACTCCCTGGAAAATCTGCACGAGTCGGTGATCAAGATCGCCAACGGCTTCAATACCGGACGCACCCTCGGGGCGCCCATCACCGATCTCGCCCTGCGCATGCTCAAGGACATCGAGAGCACCGGCCAGGATTACACCCAGAGCTATTTCGCTCGCAGCCGTACCGGCGCGCTGATGAAGTCGAGCACTATCGCCATTCGCAACAGCGAGCGGCAAGTGGTGGGGCTTATCTGCATCAACCTGCACATCAATGCGCCTTTCCACGAGTTCGTGGCCGAATTTTTCCCGACGCCCCAGCAGGCGGCGCGTCAGTCACCAGAGACCTTCGCCAATAGCGTGGAAGAGCTGGTTGCCCAGACGGTGGATAACACCATCGACGAGATCAACCGTGATCCCACCGTGGCCAACAATGCCAAGAATCGCTTCATCGTGACCCAGCTGTTCGAGAAGGGCATTTTCGACATCAAGGATTCGATCAATCTGGTGGCGGACAAACTCAATATTTCAAAACATACCGTTTATCTTTACATCCGACAGCGCAAGCAGGGTGAAGACGAGAACGAGTAACTCATTCCAGAAGGGGATAGATGAATGGCTAAAGAAGTGATTGCAACCGACAAGGCGCCTGCCGCGATTGGTCCGTATGTTCAGGCTACCAAGGTTGGCGAGATGATCTTCACCTCCGGGCAGATCCCGCTCGATCCTGCCACCATGGAAATCGTGGCTGGCGGCATTGAAGAGCAGGCCGAACGGGTGATGAAGAACCTGGTTGCCGTGTTGCACGCTGCGGGTGCCGATGCCAGCAAAGTGGTCAAAACCACCTGCTTCCTGAGCGACATGAACAACTTCGTTGCCTTCAATCAGGTCTATGCCCGCTACTTTGGCGATGCGGCGCCAGCCCGCTCCTGCGTGGAGGTGGCCCGTCTGCCGAAAGATGTGCTGGTCGAGGTCGAGGCGATTGCCCATCTCTGATCAACAGATTGAATCAAGCCCCTCTTGGCAGGGGCTTTTTTGTTTTTGGCGTAAAATGGACCGGGTCAGCACAGGAGTCCTGCTATGAGTCTGAGTTTTGCCATCCTGGTCACGGGGCCTGCCTATGGCACCCAATCGGCCAGCACAGCCTATCGTTTTGCCCGCACCCTGTTGGCACAGGGGCATACCTTGTCCCACCTGTTCTTCTATCAGGATGGGGTCTGCAACGGCAACGGTCTGCATCTGCCTGCATCCGATGAGACTGACCTGGTGCGTCTGTGGCGAGAGCTGGCAGCAGAGCAGGGGATCCGTATCGACGTCTGCGTCGCCGCCGCCATGCGACGCGGTGTGCTCGATGAACAGGAAGCCAAGGGGGCAGGGCAGGTACACTTCAATCTGCAAGCGCCATTTTGTCTGAGCGGTCTGGGCCAGTTGGCCGAGGCGGCGCTCACCGCCGATCGGCTGGTTCAGTTTTAGGGGGGAGTCATGAGCAAGAAAATCGCCTTTATCTGCAGTCGTGGCCCCCATGGCCATGCCGCCGGCCGGGAAGGGTTGGATGCCATGTTGGCCACCTCGGCCATGACCGATGAGCTGGCCCTCTTCCTGATTGGGGACGGCGTGCTGCAACTGCTCAAGGAGCAGCAGCCAGCCGCCATTTTTCAACGCCACTACGCGCCCACCTTCAAAATGCTGGAACTCTACGACATCGAAGAGGTCTATGTTTGTGCTGACTCGCTGGCAGAGCGTGGCGTGACAGTGGATGATCTGCTGATCCCCGTCGAGAGTTTGCCGCGCCAGGAACTGGCTCGGCGCTGGGCACAATGTTCGACTCACATCAGCTTTTGAGGTCTCCATGTTGCATCTGATATTGAACTCTCCCTTTCAGACTCAGGCTCTGGCAGAGGCGCTCTCATATCTTCAGCCCGAGGATGAGCTGGTACTGATGCAGGATGCCGTGATTGCGGCATCGGCTCCCCAGTGGAGCGCGCGGCTGGCGGGTATCCCGCTTTATGTGATGCAGGAAGATCTGCAAGCTCGCGGTTTGCAGCATCGGGTGGGCAATGTGCTCGATATGGCGGGTCTGGTGGCACTGATTGCGCAAAAAGGTTCCCCGCGCACCTGGGGTGGCTGAGAAGCATATTTTCAAGAAAATTCAAGGTGATGTCGTGAAATCAAACGGTTCCGAATTGCCCTTTTGTGACGCAAATTGTATAAATCTTGACTCCCCAGACAACAGGGCATAAAATTTCGCGTCCCCGTATCTGCGGGGAGGATTTTCCACACGTTTATGAAGTCATTATCAGGAGCCTTTTGATGGCAACTATTAACCAGTTGGTTCGCAAGCCACGCATCAAGCTCGTTGTGAAAAGCAACGTGCCGGCGCTGGAAGCGTGCCCTCAGAAGCGTGGCGTATGCACTCGTGTATATACCACCACCCCGAAGAAGCCTAACTCTGCACTGCGTAAAGTGTGCCGTGTACGTCTGACCAACGGCTTCGAAGTCACCTCCTACATCGGCGGTGAAGGTCACAACCTGCAAGAGCACTCTGTTGTTCTGATCCGTGGCGGTCGTGTAAAAGACTTGCCAGGTGTTCGTTATCACACCGTTCGTGGTGCGTTGGACTGTGCCGGTGTTAAAGACCGTAAGCAGGCTCGCTCCAAGTATGGCGTGAAGCGTCCTAAAGCTTAATGGTTCTCCGTTAAGTAAGGCCAAACGTTAATTCGTTTCTAGTTAGATAGCTTTCTAGTTTTGGGTAATCCCTGAAGTTACGGAGAATTTGAAATGCCAAGACGTCGTGTTGTTGGTCAGCGTAAAATCCTGCCAGATCCCAAGTTCGGATCAGAGCTGCTGGCTAAATTTGTCAACGTAGTAATGGTTGACGGTAAGAAATCTGTTGCAGAAGCCATTGTTTATGGCGCCCTGGACATCATTGCCACCAAATCTGGCAAAGAGCACCTGGCCGTATTCGAAGAAGCTCTGGATAACATTCGTCCGGCGGTCGAGGTTAAATCTCGTCGCGTCGGTGGTGCAACCTATCAGGTGCCGGTAGAAGTTCGTCCGGTACGTCGCAATGCCCTGGCAATGCGCTGGTTGGTTGATGCCGCTCGTAAACGTGGTGAAAAATCAATGGCTCAGCGTCTGGCTGGCGAGCTGCTGGATGCCGCTGACAATAAGGGTTCGTCTGTCAAGAAACGTGAAGACGTTCACCGTATGGCTGAAGCGAACAAAGCCTTCGCTCACTTCCGCTGGTAATCCGCTTGCGCAGGGTCTTTTGACTCTGCGCACCTTTAATTATCTAGGGACAAGCGCCTTAGTAAGAGGATGACAATGGCTCGTACAACCCCCATTGAGCGTTATCGTAACATCGGTATCTCCGCTCACATTGACGCCGGTAAGACTACTACTACCGAGCGTGTACTGTTTTACACCGGTGTAAGTCACAAGATCGGTGAAGTTCACGATGGCGCAGCCACCATGGACTGGATGGAACAGGAACAAGAGCGTGGTATCACCATCACCTCCGCCGCGACCACCGCTTTCTGGTCAGGTATGGGTAAACAGTTCCAACCGCACCGTATCAACATCATCGATACCCCGGGCCACGTTGACTTTACTATCGAAGTAGAGCGTTCAATGCGTGTTCTGGACGGTGCCGTGATGGTGTACTGTGCCGTAGGTGGCGTACAGCCACAGTCTGAAACCGTATGGCGTCAGGCTAACAAGTACAAGGTTCCCCGTATCGCGTTCGTCAACAAGATGGACCGTACCGGCGCCAACTTCCTGCGCTGCGTTGAGCACATCAAGACCCGTCTGAAAGGTACTCCGGTTCCCCTTCAGCTGAACATCGGCTCTGAAGAGAACTTCAAGGGCGTTGTTGACCTGGTCAAGATGAAAGCCATCAACTGGAATGAAGCTGATCAGGGCGTATCCTTCGATTACGAAGACGTCCCGGCCGAGTTGCTGGAACAGGCGCAAGAAATGCGCATGAATCTGGTTGAAGCCGCTGCTGAAGCGTCTGAAGACCTGATGGAAAAATACCTGGGCGGCGAAGAGCTGACCGAGGAAGAGATCAAAGGTGCTCTGCGTCAGCGCGTGCTGAACAACGAAATCATCCTGGTAACCTGTGGCTCCGCGTTCAAGAACAAGGGTGTACAGGCAATGCTGGATGCCGTGATCGAGTACCTGCCGGCTCCGACCGACGTTGCTGCTATCGACGGCCTGAAAATGGACGGCGAGACCAAAGACGAGCGTCACGCTTCCGATGACGAGCCGTTCTCTGCTCTGGCGTTCAAGATCGCTACCGACCCGTTCGTTGGTAACCTGACCTTCTTCCGTGTCTACTCTGGCGTGATCAACTCCGGTGACACCGTGCTGAACTCCGTCAAGGACAAGCGCGAGCGTTTTGGCCGTATCGTTCAGATGCACGCCAACAAGCGTGAAGAGATCAAAGAAGTACGCGCTGGTGACATCGCTGCTGCTATCGGTCTGAAAGACGTGACCACTGGTGACACCCTGTGTGACCCGAACGCACCGATCATCCTCGAGCGTATGGAATTCCCGGAGCCGGTAATTTCTATCGCGGTTGAGCCGAAAACCAAGGCTGACCAGGAGAAGATGGGTCTGGCACTGGGCCGTCTGGCTCAGGAAGATCCGTCCTTCCGCGTATGGACTGACGAAGAGTCAGGTCAAACCATCATCGCTGGTATGGGTGAGCTGCACCTGGACATCATCGTTGACCGTATGCGTCGCGAGTTCAAGGTTGAAGCCAACGTAGGTAAGCCGCAGGTTGCCTACCGTGAAACCATCCGTACCACCGTTAAAGACATCGAAGGCAAGCATGCCAAGCAGTCTGGTGGTCGCGGTCAGTACGGTCATGTTGTTATCGACATGTACCCGCTGGAAGAAGGCAAAGCCTACGAATTCGTCAACGACATCAAAGGTGGTGTCATTCCTGGTGAATTCATCCCGGGTGTTGATAAAGGTATCCGTGAGCAGCTCAAATCTGGTCCGCTGGCTGGTTACCCGGTTATGGATCTGGGTGTGCGTCTGCACTTCGGTTCTTACCACGATGTCGACTCTTCCGAACTGGCGTTCAAGATCGCTGCTTCCATGGCCTTTAAGGCTGGCTTCATGAAAGCCAACCCGGTTCTGCTCGAACCGATCATGAAAGTAGAAGTTGAAACTCCGGAAGATTACATGGGCGACGTTATCGGTGACCTGAACCGTCGTCGTGGCCTGATCGAAGGTATGGAAGATGGCCCGTCCGGCAAGATCGTACGTGCTCTGGTGCCGCTGGCCGAAATGTTCGGTTATGCAACTGCACTGCGTTCCGCTACCCAGGGTCGTGCTTCCTACGCCATGGAATTCGCCAAGTATCACGATGCACCGACCAACGTTGCACAAGCCGTGATCGAAGAGCGCAAATCCAAGTAATTTAAGATTCCCCGCCTACGACGGTAGGCGGGTTTAACCTAGAAGGACTACGTCGTGTCTAAAGAAAAATTTGAGCGTAATAAACCGCACGTAAACGTCGGCACCATCGGCCACGTTGACCACGGTAAAACCACCCTGACTGCAGCTATCACCAACGTGCTGGCCAAGCACTTCGGTGGTAAAGCTTTCGCCT
>NZ_JBSTYQ010000033.1:0-15601 GCF_054052385.1 Aeromonas sp. 25-AL00135
CGGCAGGGAGACGTTGCCCGCCTTGTCGGTCTGGGTCGCACTTACCGTCAGTGACTTGCCATCCGCCGGGGTATTCTCGGTCCAGCTGATGGTGCCGTTGCTGTAGGCAAAGCCGGTCGCAGGTGTGCCATTGGCAAACTGCAGCACACCGTTCACCAGCTTCAGCTCGACGCTACTGCTGGCATCGCCATTGGTGATGGTCAGAGTGACCTTACCGCCCGCGGTCAGCTCGGTGTGATTGACCTCGGCTGTCACCTGCACCTGGTCAGCACCGATCTCGCCCTTGCTCAGCAGCTCATCGTTGTTCACGTCATCCACGATGGTGACGGTCGGGGCCGCAGTCGAAGTCACATCCATACTGCCATTGTCGGTCGCAGTGCCGGTGTTGCCGGCCGGATCGGTGACGCTGGCCGTTACTTGATAGCTGCCTTCCGCCAGCGGGGTAGTGACATCCACGCTGTAACCACCACCCGGTTGCACGGTGGCGGTCAGGGTCTGCGGGTTGCCGTTGGCATCGGTCACGACCAGGGTAACGGTACTGCCCGCCGGGGCATCAGTCGTACCGGTAATGGTCGGGGTGGTGTCGTTGGTGTTGTCCGGCGCATCCACACTGATGGTCGGCGCGGTCACATCGACACTGCCATCGTCGGTCGCGGTGCCGGTGTTGCCGGCCGGATCGGTGACGCTGGCATCCACCTTGTAGCTCCCTTCCGCCAGCGGGGTGGTGACATCCACGCTGTAGCTACCACCCGGTTGCACGATGGCGGTCAATGTCTGCTGAGTGCCATTGGCATCGGTCACCACCAGGGTGACTATGCTGCCAGGGGCTGCATTGGTTGTACCTGTGATGGTTGGAGTAGTGTCAGTGGTGTTGTCCGGCGCATCGACCGTGATGGTCGGGGCGGTCACATCCACGCTGCCATTGTCGGTTGCCGTTCCTGTATTACCCGCAGGATCTGTCACTGTGGCTGTTACGGTATAAGAGCCTTCAGCCAAAGGGGTCACCACATCCACGGTGAAGGTACCGCTGGGTGTGACAATCGCTGTCAGGGTTTGTTGATTACCGTTTGCATCGGTGACCAGCAAGGTTACGGTGCTGCCAACAGGAGCATCCGTGGTCCCGGTCAGGGTCGGAGTAGTGTCATTGGTGTTATCTGGCGCAACCACGGAAATGGTGGGCGGCGTCAGGTCGAATACTTCATCTTCGCCAGCAGCACCCAGCGGTGGCTCGCCATTGGTGTTGTAGGTGGTATCGAAGGTAGCTTCAGCAATGGTTGCGAAACCGGTACGGTCGATGGTGACAAAACCGCCGTTGCCACTGGCACCGGCGACGCCCCCAATACCGCCACCACCGGCAGCAGGTGCACCGCCTGCTGCGGAAGCTTCAAAAGCCTGGGTCGGGTCCGCGCCACCCAAGATCGCCTGTTGCAAGGCACTAATATCATCAGGAGTACCTGCAGCGCCGTTTTGCGCCAGCTGGGGAGCATCTCCCTCTTCGGCAGGCTCACTCTGTTCGCTGGCTGGTTGCACAGTGAACGACTGTCCGCCGCCCATGAAACTGGCGCCATCCGGCGACATGATCACCGCCCCTTTCGGCAGCACATCACCTTCAGCCAACAGCTTCCGGCTGCCATCTGCGGCCACCAGATAAATTTGTCCTTTAAGTTGGGTTACGGTTACGCCCTGTTCCAAGGTAACAGCATTGGTGATCATGTTCTCTCCTGAATCCTGATTTGAATGCAATAAGCCACAGCCTACTTTGCAGACTGAGGGGAAAAATAACCAGCTCGAAAATTCGAAAGGATAGACCGATTTGAGGCTGAACTGTTCAGCCAGACAGAAGTGTGTAAAACGAGGTTGCGAGAATGGTAAAAACCAAAATTATCAATAAATTACAGAATGATGACGAGAGCATGACAAGGCATGCTCCCGTCAGGATTAACCCTAGGCTCCCGCCCAGAGGATGATAGCCAGCAGCTGTGGCGAGATGATCCGCAGGAACATCACCAGCGGGTAGACAGTGGCGTATGAGAGCGCACTGGCGCCACTGGTCGGGTGCATTGCGTTGGCAAAGGCCAGCGCGGGAGGATCTGTCATGGAGCCGGCCAGCAAGCCGCACAGGGTCAGATAGTTCATCTTGCCGTAGAGGCGCGCCAGCACACCGACCACCAGCAGCGGGATCAGGGTGATCGCCATGCCGTAGAGCATCCAGGCTGGGCCATCACCGTTGATCAGGGTATCAACGAAACCGGCACCGGACTTGAATCCGACCACCGCCAGAAACAGCACGATGCCGATCTCCCGCAGCGCCAGGTTGGCACTGGGGGGCATGAACCAGTAGAGCTTGCCGATGCTGCCGATCCGCGACAGGATCAGCGCCACCACCAACGGCCCGCCCGCCAGACCCAGCTTGAGGGCGGCCGGGAAACCGGGCAGGTAGAAGGGGATGGAGCCAAGCAGCACGCCAAGACCGATCCCGATAAAGACCGGCAGCATCTGCACCTGCTGCAGTTTCTGCTGCACGTTGCCGACCACATTGGTTACCGCTTCGATGGCATCGAGGCGCCCCACTAGGTTGAGAATGTCACCGAACTGCAGGCTGGTCTGGCTGGTCGGCACCAGCTCGATACCGGCCCGATTGAGGCGGGAGATCACCACGTCATAGCGTTGTTTGATATCCAGATCGCGGATCTTCTTGCCAAGAACCTGCTCGTTGGTCACCACAACCCGCTCGACGCGCAGATCGGTGCCCCGGGTCGAGAGCGAGGTCTCCACCTCCTCCCCCAGCACCAGCAACACCTTGTGCAGCGCGTGGCGCTCACCGACCAGGTGCAGCAAGTCACCCAGTTCGATACGGGATTCCGGCCGTGGCACCATCAGCTCGTCGCCACGCTTGAGCCGCGAACAGATCACATCCGACTCGTCGAGACTCGGGATCTCGCTCAGCATCAGGCCGTGCATATTGGGGTTGCGCACCGCGATGTTGATGGTCTGCAAGCTCTCCTTGGTTTTACCGGTTTGTAGCTCGAACTGGGCGGCTTCATCGTCGATCTTGATGCGAAAGAAGACCCTGACCAGCCACATGGTGAGCAAAATGCCACAGATACCAAACGGATAGGCAACCGCATAGCCCATCCCCATCAAACCGGTAGAACCGGGCGCAGCGCCCAGCTCGGCCAGGATCTGCTGGCCCGCACCGAGAGATGGCGTATTGGTGACGGCACCGGAGAAGACCCCCAGAATGACCGGCAACGGCACATCGAAAAATTGATGCAAGCCAGCGGCCACCACGCAGCCAAGGATGACCAGTAAAGCGGCAAAGGCGTTGAGTTTGAGACCCGAGCTGCGCAATGACGAGAAGAAACCCGGCCCGACCTGGATGCCGATGGTATAGACAAACAGGATCAGGCCAAATTCTTGAATAAAGTGAAGCGTTTGTGCATCCAGCGCGAGATCGGAGGCGCCTGCAAAGTGACCTACTATGATGCCGCCGAACAGCACCCCCCCTATTCCCAAGCCAACGCCATAGACTCGCCAGTTTCCCAGCCAGAGTCCTAGCACTGCCACCAGCGACAACATGCTGATGGAAAGCGCGATTTCACTCATTTCGTGCATCCTTTGCGAATTGAACTGGCCCTAGCTTGTCAGCAAACGCTGATGCCAACTGTGTGATACCGCACGAATTTATCCTTTTACGCGCTAAAAATACCAATTAAGGGCTAGTTGCAAGACGTTAGGCGACGTAGCCGTAAATGGCCATAAAGTGACAAACGCTGCCACCCAGCACAAAGAGATGCCAGATGGCATGGTTATAGGGGATCTGCTTGGCCACATAGAAGATGACCCCGAGACTGTAGATAAGGCCGCCGAGCCCGAGCAGCAGCAGCCCCTCACCGGCCAGATGGATGTAGAGCTGATAGATGACCACCAGCGACAGCCAGCCCAGCATCAGGTAGGCAAAGAGCGACAACTTCTTGAAGCGATTGATAAACACCAGCTTGAACACCACGCCAGCCAGCGCCAGGGCCCAGATCACCACCATCAACCCCTTCGCCAACGGCGTATCGAGCGCCACCAGCAGAAAGGGGGTATAGGTGCCGGCAATCAGCAGATAGATGGCACAGTGATCAAACACCTTGCTCCAGCGTCTGGCACGCCCTTCAGCCATGCTGTGATAGAGGGTCGAGGCGAGATAGAGCAATACCAAACTGCCGCCATAGAGGCTGTAGCTCACCAGCGCCTGCGTACCCTGTCCCCATCCCTTGATGAGCAACAGCACCAGCCCGACAATCCCCAGCAACAATCCCGCACCGTGACTCAGCCGGTTTGCCAGCTCCTCCCGGGGGGAGTAATCCATCACACCACTCATAACATCGACTCCACAATAACTGTGGCTCACTCTACCCAGCACCATTTCGGAGTACAAGTGTTCGCTTAAAAAATGGGGTGGCTGTCACCCGCCCCCCTTTGGTGTATGCTCTGCCGCCGATGCCCGAGACAAGCGGCATAGACACCTAACCCGGTGACCTGGTCTGGAGAACCTGATGAAGTTGACTGAGTTGTTTGCACAAGCAGATCCCGCCTTTGGCGAGGCGATGAACACCTTGCTGGAGAGCTTCCACCACTCCGACGACAGTCAGGCCCCCTATCAGCGCGACCTGTTCACCCACCAGCTCGATCAATCCCGCATGCCTGCAGTCGGCCAACCTATCGAGGAGTATCTGGCGCGGCTGGCTACTCTGGTGCCCGGCGCCTCGCACCTCACCTCGCCACGCTACATGGGCCACATGACGGCGCCCCTGCCGGCCTATACCGCCGAGCTGTCGCGCCTGCTGGTGATGCTCAACCAGAATCCGATGAAGATGGAGTCCTCCCGGCTGCTCAGCTTTCTGGAGCGGGAGGTGCTGGCCAAGCTGCACCGCCTCATCTACGACATGGACGATGCCTTCTACGGCGAACAGATGCATGCCAAGGATGCCGCCCTCGGCGTCATGACCAGCGGCGGCACCATCGCCAACGTCACCGCCCTCTGGCTCGCCCGCAACCGCGCCTGCGGCGACAACCTGTTCGCCCTCTATGAGCAGGGCTATCGCGGCGCCGTCATTCTGGGCTCCCGGCTGATGCACTACTCCTTCGACAAGGGGATGGATCTGCTCGGACTGGGCGCCAGAAGCGTCTGGCGCCTTGAGACCGACGAGCAGAACCGGCTCAGTCTGGCTGCGCTGGAGCAGGCGCTGATCCAGTGCAAAGAGCAGAAATTGAAAGTACTGGCATTGGTCGGCGTGGCGGGCAGTACCGACTTTGGCTCCATCGACCCCCTGCCTGAGCTGGCCGCCATCGCCGAGCGCGAGCAGATCCACTTCCACGTGGATGCCGCCTGGGGCGGCCCGACCCTCTTCTCTCCCCGCTATCAAGGTCTGCTTGCCGGAATAGAGCAGGCCGACACCGTCACCCTCGATGGCCACAAACAGCTGCTGGTGCCGCTTGGTACCGGCATGCTGCTCTGCCGCCAGCCCGACCTGATGATGGCAGTCAAGCGAGAGGCGCCCTATGCCATTCGCGCCACCTCGTTCGATCAGGGTCGCTTTACCCTGGAGGGCACCCGCCCGGCCAATGCCCTCTATCTGGATGCCGCTTTCCAACTCTTCGGCCAGCAAGGCTACGCCGAGCTTATCGAAGCCAACTACGACCGCGCCCGGCTGATGGCAGATCTCATCGAAAGTGACCCCGCCTTCGAGCTGATGTCGGCACCGGTGATGAACCTGCTCTCCTACCGCTGCATCCCGCCCCATCTGCAGGGCAAGGTGCTGGACGAAGCGGCCAACGAGCAGATCAACGCCTTCAACGTGGCGCTACAAAAAGCCCAGCGCGCCGAGGGGCACAGCTTTGTCTCCCGCACCCAGCGCGCTGTGTTGCGCTACGGCGCCCAACCGCTCACCCTGCTGCGCGCCGTGCTACTCAACCCGCTTATCGAAGAGCGTCATATTCGCGACCTGCTGGCCGATCAGCAGCGACTGGGGATCACCATTGCTCGCCAACTGTTTGGCGACAGCACGGAACCGGCGTAAAAATGAGCGGTCTTATTCATTTGCCGTTGTCCGCCATGCAGGTAGACTGGGCGAAATTTGCAGGCCATCTTTGAGGACTAGGCGCCAACAATGAAGCAATTTATTGAATTTATTCCACTTATCGTTTTCTTCGCGGTCTACAAGTTCTACGACATCTACATGGCTACCGGCGCACTGGTGGTGGTCACCGGTCTGCAGCTCGCCTATAGCTGGATCCGCTATCGCAAAGTCGAGAAGATGCAGCTCTTTACCTTCCTGCTGGTCGGCTTCTTCGGCGGCCTCACCGTCTTCTTCCACGATGACACCTTTATCAAGTGGAAAGTGACTGTCATCAACGTGCTGTTCGCACTGGGTCTGCTTATCAGCCGCTACGGCTTTGGCAAGAATCTGATCAAACAGATGCTGGCCAAGGAGCTGCAAGCACCCGATGCAGTCTGGGACAAGGTCAATCTCGGCTGGGTCGGCTTCTTTACCGTCTGTGGCCTGCTCAACCTCTACGTGGCGTTCAACCTGCCGCAAGAGATGTGGGTCAACTTCAAGGTGTTCGGTCTGCTGGGGATGACGCTGGTCTTTACCCTGCTGAGCGGTGTCTACCTCTACCGCCACATTCCTGCCGAGCAGTTGTCCCAGCAAAAAGACGAACCCAAAAAATAACCCTCATCAGAAAAGGATTGTCTCATGTGGTATCTCATCTACTCCGAAGATGTCCCCGATAGCCTGCCACTGCGCAAGCAGGTTCGCCCTGCCCATCTGGCCCGCCTGCAAGCCCTGCAGGATGAAGGTCGGCTGCTGACCGCGGGTCCCAACCCGGCCATCGATGCCGAGGATCCGGCCGATGCAGGCTTTACCGGCAGCACCGTCATCGCCGAGTTTGCCTCGCAAGCTGACGCCAAAGCCTGGGCTGATGCCGACCCTTATGTGACCGCCGGTGTTTACGCCAAGGTCACCATCAAGCCGTTCAAAAAGGTCTTCTGACCCGAAGCGAATAGCGAAATAAAAAAGGCCGGACTGGAAGTTCATTCCAGTCCGGCCTTTTTGCATCCCGATATCTCGTTTATGCCTTGGCGACAAACCAGGGATTGAGGATATCGGGCTTGTTGTAGGCAAGGGATGAGCCATCGAGCTGGGTGACGCTGCCACCCGCCCCCTCCAGCACCGCCTGTGCAGCGCCGGTATCCCACTCGCAGGTAGGTGCGAGGCGCGGATAGAGCTCGGCGCCCCCCTCGGCAATGATGCAGAACTTGAGGGAGCTGCCCATGGAAACCAGCTCGATCTCGCCAAAAGGAGCCAGGAAATCGAGGGTCTCCTGCGACAGATGGTTGCGACTGCCCACCACTCGCCACGCCTCGCCTTCACGATGAGGCCGGGTCTGGATAGGCTCGCGCTTGCCATCGGCGATGCGCCAGGCACCGAGCCCCTTGCCGCCATACCAGAGCTTGTCCAGCACAGGGGCATAGACCAGCC
The DNA here is from genome assembly GCF_054052385.1 of Aeromonas sp. 25-AL00135. Lineage (NCBI taxonomy): Bacteria > Pseudomonadati > Pseudomonadota > Gammaproteobacteria > Aeromonadales > Aeromonadaceae > Aeromonas > Aeromonas sp. 25-AL00135. Next base: position 7,533 of record NZ_JBSTYQ010000033.1, read on the forward strand.
CCCAGCGCGGCGCCCCCCCTTCAATCAGCGCGATATTGACGGTGAACTCGCCGTTGCGGGAGACAAACTCCTTGGTGCCGTCGAGGGGATCCACCAGCCAGTAGCGGGACCAGCCGTGGCGCGCCGCCATCACCTCGGACCCAGACTCCTCGGACAATACGGGAATATCCGGAGTCAGCCGTGCCAACCCCTGAACGATCACCTCATGAGCCCCCTTGTCGGCCGCCGTGAGCGGGCTCTCGTCGCTCTTGTACTCCACCGCGAAGGGCTGGCTGTAGATGGCCATGATGGCCGCTCCCGCCGCACGGGCGACAGGTTCAAGTTCGGTGATATCGGGGTGGTACAGGGGATGATCCATAACAATCTCGTCTAACTCACAGGGTCAACCAGTGTAACCCTTTTGACATCAACTGCTTATAGCCGATTGTGCTGGGTTATTACTGCGCGGGTGCCGCCAACTCATTAGCCCCGCATTAATAGACCTAAAAACAACAAAGGACGCCGTGGCGTCCCTTGTTATTTTTGGCGGCCGGTCTCAGGCCGCGGACCTATTTTGCAACTCAGATCCCCTGACGGGCTTCCTGCATCAGCAGACGCATGTCGCTCACGGCTTTGGCCAGGCCGTCGAAGGCGGCGCGGCCGATGATGGCGTGGCCGATGTTGAGCTCATAGAGCTCGGGGATGGCGGCGATGGCCTTGACGTTGTGGTAGTGCAGGCCGTGGCCGGCATTGACCTTCAAGCCCTTGCCAGCGGCATAGGAGGCACCGGCGGCGATGCGCTTGAACTCGGCATTGCGCTCCGCATCGGTGGTGGCATCGGCGTAACGGCCGGTGTGGATCTCGATAAAGGGGGCTCCACTCTCGGCAGCTGCATCGATCTGGATGGGATCGGCGTCGATAAAGAGGGATACCTGGGCCCCCACAGCAGAGAGGCGGGCAACTGCATTAGTCACCTTGTCCAGCTGACCGGCCACGTCCAGACCGCCCTCGGTGGTTACTTCGGTGCGCTTCTCCGGCACCAGACAGACGAAGTGGGGCTTGATACGGCAGGCGATGCCGATCATCTCTTCGGTCACTGCCATCTCCAGGTTCATTCTAGTCTGGATAGTCTGACGCAGGATCTCCACATCGCGGTCGGTGATGTGGCGACGATCTTCACGCAGATGCACGGTAATGCCATCGGCCCCGGCCTGCTCGGCCACGAACGCGGCCTGTACCGGATCCGGATACTGGGTGCCACGGGCGTTGCGCAGGGTGGCGATATGGTCGATGTTCACACCCAGATAGATTTCACTCATTGAGAACTCCTTGAAAGGCTTCATCTGTTGACTGCGCGGCTACCGCGCGAATATCCGTATATCAGCTCGTAGGTTCGATTAGCGCAGCGTAATCGGACGTAGGTAACATTCTTACCGTGTCGGGTAACGCCGCAGAGCGGTTAACCCAAGCTATTCCGGCGTTTTAAAAACAGCTCTCGGCTCTTTAGCTGGCGCTTGCCCAGATAGGGTTGCAGTGCCAATCGGCTGAAACGTTTGGCCGCCTGCAGCAAGGGAGGGGTATCGAAACGTCCCTCGGCAAAGGCGAGCAGGTGGGCACCGAGAAACAGGGTACGGGGATCCGGCGCCCGCTCGCAAGCAACAAAGCCCAATTCACGCTCGAAGCCATAGAGCAGGGTCGGCTCGATGGGCGACTCGTCGTCCGCCGTGTATTCGAAATCCACCGCATAGCCGAGCGCCTGCAGCAGCAGGAACTCAAAGCGACGCAGCGGCAGCTCCGGCGTCTCGCCATCGGCCAGCGCCATGATGGCACGGGCATAGGCATCGAATACTTCGGGGAACGGGGTGTGCGCTTCCAGCAGGTAGTAGACCAGCTCGTTGAGATAGAGGCCGTAGAAGAGGCGATCGCCCCCGAGTCGCAGGGAGTGATCCGGGCATTCGACCTGGGTGAGGTTCTTGAGATCGCCCTTGCCGCGCCAGGCGATGGTGAGCAGGGTAAAGGGTTGCAGCAGCCCCTTGAGAGGGGAGCGTGGCCCGCGAGAACCGCGAGCCACCAGAGTAAATCGGCCACTATCCTGGGTGAAGACCTCGACCAGCTGGCTGGTCTCCCGATAGGGCCGACTGTGGATGACGAAAGCCGGGGTCAGCAATCAGTCGTCGCCATACCCGAGGCTGCGCAGGGCGCGCTCATCATCAGCCCAGCCCGACTTGACCTTGACCCACAGCTCGAGGTGCACCTTGTTCTGGAACAGACGTTCCATATCGAGGCGCGCTTCGGTGCCGATGGTCTTGATCTTCTCGCCCTTGTTGCCGATGACCATCTTCTTCTGACCATCGCGCTCGACCAGGATCAGGCCGTGGATGTGGTAGAGGCCGTTCTCTTCCACCTTGAAGCGCTCGATCTCCACCGTCACCGAGTAGGGCAGCTCCTCACCGGTAAAGCGCATCAGCTTCTCGCGGATGATTTCGGAGGCCATAAAGCGGGAGGAGCGGTCGGTCACGTAATCTTCCGGGAAGAAGTGGACGTTTTCCGGCAGCAGATCCTTGGCCCACTCGCGGATCTTCTCCACGTTGGTGCCCTTTTCGGCACTGATGGGCAGAATATGGGCGAAGTTCATCTGTTGGCCCAGCCACTCGAGGTGCGGCAGCAGATCTTCTTTCTCTTTGACGTTGTCAATCTTGTTGACCGCCAGCACCACAGGGCACTTGAGATTGCGCAGCTTGCCCAGCACCATCTCGTCGTCTTTGGTCCAGTGGGTACCGTCGACCATGAACACCACCATGGCCACATCACCCAGCGAACTGGTGGCGGCACGGTTCATCAGGCGGTTGATGGCCCGTTTCTCTTCAATGTGCAGACCCGGGGTATCTACATAGATGGTCTGGTAGTTCTCCTCGGTGTCGATCCCCAAAATCCGGTGACGGGTGGTCTGGGGTTTCTTCGAGGTAATGCTGACCTTCTGGCCAAGCAGCTTGTTGAGCAGGGTGGACTTGCCCACATTCGGGCGGCCCACGATGGCGACAAAGCCGCAATAGGTAGTATCTGTCATGACAGTTTTTCCAATGCTTGCTGCGCCGCGGCCTGTTCGGCCTTGCGACGGCTGGTGCCGACCCCAACGAGGGGACCATCCAGACCTTCCACGTCACACTGGACGGTGAACTCCTGGTTGTGTGCCTCGCCCTTGACGTTGGTCACAGTGTAGGTCGGCAGGGATTTGCGGCTTCCCTGCAAAATTTCTTGCAGACGGGTCTTGGGATCTTTCTGCTCGATGCCAGGCTTGATCTCTTCCAGGCGGCTGGCGTACCAGCTCAGCAGCAGTGTCCGCACCGTCTCAAGATTGGTATCCAGATAGACGGCACCGATCACCGCCTCGACCGTGTCGGCCAGAATGGATTCGCGGCGAAAACCGCCGCTCTTGAGTTCGCCGGGACCGAGGATCAGGTGATCCCCGAGATCAAACTCTCGGCCCAGTTCGGCCAGGGTCTTCTCGCGCACCAAGGTGGCGCGCATCCGGCTGAGATCCCCTTCCGCCGCTTGCGGGAAACGGTGGAACAGATCGTCGGCAATCACCAGACTCAAAATCGAGTCACCCAGAAATTCCAGTCGCTCATTGTGACGGGAACCAGCGCTGCGGTGAGTCAGCGCGCGGGTCAACAGTTCCAGATCCGCAAAAACATGCCCGAGACGGGACTGCAGTCTGTTCATCTTGATATTCATTTACTTGATTCCGCCAATGCGGTTGAAGCGCACACCTGTCGGTACCCAACTTGGCAGCAGGGAGCCTTCTTCGCGCTCGAATTCAAAACTTATCCAGATAGCGACCGCCTTGCCGACCAGATTCTGCTCGGGCACAAAGCCCCAGAAGCGGCTGTCGGTGCTGTTGTCGCGGTTGTCGCCCATCACGAAATACTGGCCTTCCGGTACCACCCACTCGTCGGGATAGGTGCCGGGCTGGCGATAGTAACGGCCAACCATGTCGGGCATCAGCGGATTGCGCAGGGTCTCGTGGGAGACATCACCCAACTGCTCGGTATAGCGGTCAAGGGGGATCCCCATCTGGGTAAATTCGCCTCTTTGTTCAAACTTGACGTCGAGCTTCTTGAAGCCCGGGCACGTTTTCCCTTCCTGCTCTTCGCACTTGGGCCGGATCATCAGTTCCTTGTTGCGATAGATGACCCGATCACCCGGCATGCCGACCACCCGCTTGATGTAGTCAACGCGCGGTTCAAGGGGATACTTGAACACCACCACGTCGCCACGCTTGGGCTCGCCGGTCTCGAGGAACTTGGTGTTGGTCACCGGGTCCCGCAGACCATAGGCAAATTTTTCCACCAGGATGAAGTCGCCCACCAGCAGGGTGGGCATCATGGAACCTGACGGGATCTGGAACGGTTCAAAAATGAACGAACGCAGGATCAGCACAAAGGTGATGACCGGGAAGACCCCGGCGGTCTGCTCAATCCAGACCGGCACGGGGGCCACCTTGGCCAGGGTCTTCTCATCCAGGTGGGCACCGCCATGGGCACGAGCCACGGCAATCTTGGCGGCGCGCTGCTTGGACCAAATCATCTTGTCCAGACACCAGATAACACCGGTGATCGCGCAGACCACCACCAGGATCAGGGAAAACGTGCTTGCCATCTATTAATCCTTTCCGACGTGGAGAATCGCGAGGAAGGCTTCCTGCGGCACGTCGACACGGCCGAGGGACTTCATCCGCTTCTTACCTTCTTTCTGCTTGTTCAGCAGTTTCTTCTTACGACTCACGTCACCACCGTAACACTTGGCGGTTACGTCTTTACGCAGAGCCTTGACGGTGCTGCGAGCGATGATCTGGTTGCCGATGGCCGCCTGAATGGCGATATCGAACATCTGGCGCGGGATCAGCTCGCGCATCTTCTCCACCACCTGACGACCGCGATACTGGGCGTTGTCCTTGTGGGTGATGATAGCCAGGGCATCGACGCGCTCACCGTTGATCATGATATCCAGACGGACCATGTCGGAGGTTTCGAAACGCTTGAAGCCGTAATCCAGCGAGGCGTAACCGCGACTGGTGGATTTCAGACGATCGAAGAAGTCGAGCACCACTTCCGCCATCGGGATTTCATAGGTCAGTGCCACCTGCTTGCCGTGGTAGACCATGTTGGTCTGCACGCCACGCTTCTCGATACAGAGGGTGATCACGTTGCCCATGTACTCCTGCGGCAGCAGGATGTGACACTCGGCGATCGGCTCGCGCATCTCCTTGATGCTGGTGATGGCAGGCATCTGGGCCGGGCTGTCGATATGGATGGTGGAGCCGTCGGTCAGCTCGATCTCATACACTACTGTCGGCGCCGTGGTGATCAGATCCAGATCGTATTCACGCTCCAGACGCTCCTGAATGATCTCCATGTGCAGCATGCCGAGGAAGCCGCAACGGAAGCCGAAGCCCAGCGCAGTGGAGCTCTCCGGTTCGAAGAACAGGGAGGCATCGTTCAGGGAGAGCTTGTCGAGGGCGTCACGGAACGACTCGTAGTCATCGCTGGAGATGGGGAACAGACCCGCATAAACCTGCGGCTTCACCTTCTTGAAGCCAGCCAGCGCCTTGTCGGCACCGTTCTTGGCCTGAGTCAGGGTATCGCCCACCGGCGCGCCGTGGATGTCCTTGATACCGCAGACAACCCAACCTACCTCGCCGCAACCCAGACCCTGAGTATCCACCTGCTTGGGTGTGAAGATACCGATACGATCGACACCCCACACCTGACCGGTGCTCATCACCTTGATCTTGTCGTTCTTCTTCAGGGAACCGTTCTTGATCCGCACCAAAGAGACAACGCCCAGATAGGAGTCGAACCAGGAGTCGATGATCAGCGCCTGCAGCGGGGCATCCGGGTCACCTTCCGGCGCCGGGATCTTGGCGACGATCTCTTCCAGCACCAGATCAACACCCAGACCAGTCTTGGCGGAGCAGCGCACCGCATCGACCGCGTCGATACCGACGATGTCTTCGATCTCCTCGGCAACCCGCTCGGGTTCTGCGGCCGGCAGGTCAATCTTGTTCAGCACCGGCACCACTTCCAGATCCATTTCCATGGCGGTATAGCAGTTGGCCAGAGTCTGTGCCTCAACCCCCTGGCCGGCATCCACCACCAGCAGCGCCCCTTCACAGGCCGCCAAAGAGCGGGAGACCTCGTAGGAGAAATCCACGTGGCCCGGGGTGTCGATAAAGTTCAGCTGGTAGGTGTTACCGTCTTGTGCCTGGTAGTTCAGGGTCACACTCTGTGCTTTGATGGTAATGCCGCGCTCGCGCTCCAGATCCATGGAGTCAAGCACCTGAGCCTGCATCTCGCGGTCGGACAAGCCACCGCAAGTCTGGATCAGACGGTCCGACAGGGTCGATTTACCGTGGTCGATGTGCGCAATAATCGAAAAGTTACGAATGTGTTTCATCGAGCAAGAGTCACTCAAAATTAGTTAAGGTCAGTTATGGAGGCGCGATTTTACTGGATAACCCGGCTGACGGCCATTCTTTAGTCGCCAGCGCCAGTGAAATAGCGCCTGTTCAGTCAGGGGAGGATGCGGACAGGGACGACCACGCCGAGCATCTGCGGGCCGTAGCGCCCCTGATCCAGGCGGTTGGAAAAGTAACGAACCAGTAAAAAGCCCAGCATGCCCCCCAGCAGGCAGCAGAGAATGGTAATCCCCTCCCCGCCCGAGAGCAGCGGCGCCAGCCAGAGCTGCCCCAGCAAGGCGCCGGCCAACAGACAGAAAAGCGGCAGCACATAGACCAGCGCAGCCCCGCGCAGCAGACTCTCCTGCGGGATACCGAGCCTCACTTGCTGGCCAACCCGCACCTCGGCGGTCAGCCTGACTCGCAAGCGGGGAGCTTTCAGGGGAAACGCCTTGGCCACGGTGCCGGTACCGCAACTGGATTGCTGCTGACAACCACTGCAGGCGGAGCGACGCTCGCACTCCACCCAGGCATGGTCACCCTCAATGGCCACCACGGTCGCCAGCTCTTCACTCATCTCATTCACGGCAACACCTCGGGTTCACACAATCAGGGGATCTGACCACGACTCGCCACGCTCGGCAAGCGGGGGACAACCCCGCATCCCCCGTTACTGCACCGCTTCGTTGCGGGCCAGCGGCTGGACCGACTCGGCGATGCGCTTGGCGGTTTCGGCAGGCACCTCGCCGACCACGGTGATCTCGACCCCCACCTCGTTGACATAGCTCACCAGCGAGGTCGCCCCCTGGCGGATCAGCTGCTGGCGCACCGCCTGCTTGGGATCGACCCGGGAGACGTAGACCGAGAGATCCACCAGCCCGTCGGAGAGCATCATGTAATCCACCGGCATACTGGTGGTCACCAGCTGGTGCCGGTCTTGCGACAGCACCTTGAAGCCATCGGGCAACCAGGTGATCTGCCAGTTCAACTGCTGTTGCGGCGCCGGATAGGCATCCTCCAGCGCCAGCGCCGGAGGCTGCTTGCTGTTGGCCAGCTTCACCAGCCAGGGGGCCGGTTTGCTCTGCAGATCCAGCTCGACACCGAGTACCTGCTCCACCAGATTGCCTTCCCGCTCTACCATGTCGATCCGCAGCAGCAAGTGGCTCTGCTCGTCAATCCAGAGCACGAAACCATATTTATCGGCCTCTTTAGGCACCAGCCTCACCACCTGCGCCACCACACCGGCAACCCGGCTGCGACCGGCCAGCACAGGATCATAGCTCTCCAGCACCTGCGCCAGCGGCATCTTCACCAGGGTCGACCAGATGCCGGGGAAGCGGGCATCCTTCAGGGTGTAGGGATCGTGGCTGTTTTCAAAGAAGGTGTATTCGTTCTGGCGCTGGAGATACTCGATCGCCTTGCCGTCGAGGTAACTGAGGTGGGCAACTTCCTTGCCGTTGATGACGGCATGGCTGATCCGGATCGGTTCAAGACGCCCCTGACGGGCCTTGACCATGGACAACTCGAAATTCTGTTGCTGCACGGCACTCTGCATCTGCTGCAACAAGGCCTGGGGGGGGGGGGGGTGGGGGGGGCGGGGGGGGGGGGGAGGACACATCGGCGCGCGCACCCA
>NZ_JBSTYQ010000034.1:0-10358 GCF_054052385.1 Aeromonas sp. 25-AL00135
GAAATACAGAACCCCCGATGCGGTACATAGGGGGTTCTGAGTAGAGAAATGCTAGTTGAAAATGTGTAAACCTATTTCAGGACTAGACAGGCTGATTTTGTCTGTACTGTGATCCAACCCGATACAAATCAATTAAATACCTGCCGCTTTATTTCAGTTATTCGCCACCCCTGCCGATAGTGACTATGTTCACTTTACCTTCCCCCAATGAGTGAGGATGTCTCCATGGGCTTATCTATCGTGCAGCGGATCATCGCCGGATTCGTGTTGATGCTGCTGTTGCTGATCCTGCTTGGTGTGATCAGTACCTTTAAAATCAAGGGTATAAATGACGGCCTCTCTGCCGTATCTGACCGCGCAACTCCGCTGGTAGTGGCTGTCGCAGGTCTCAAGGGGGCACTGCAAGATAGTAACCGCTGGGTGCTGGTCTACCGCACCAGTGAAGATGCCGCCCAGTTGCCGCAGCTGGCCAATCAGTTCAAGGAGCAGCAGAACCGCTTCGCCCAGTTGAGTCAGGAGATGGGTAAATTTACCGACGTAGCGGATGCTCGTGCCCGCTTCCAGCAGGTCGAGAGTGCTACCACCCAATTTTATGGCTTGGCGGATCAGGTGTTGGCCCAGCATCGGCAGTGGGTCAGTGCGCTGGAGCAGCGCCACAAGCTGGAGATGGAATTTATCCGCCTTGAGGATACCTACCAGTGGGCGGCGGATCTGCTGTTGCAACAGACTGCCAGCAAGCGCTCCATGCGCAACAAGGCGGAGCTCATTACCTCGGGTATCGCCCGCGATCTGAAGAATATCCGTCGTGCCGATGCCAAAACCGACCTGAACGAGCTGGAAAAGGTGTTGAGCAAGGACATCGAGATGGCCCGCAAGCGGTTGGAGCGGGTGCTGGTGCCCGATGATGTGAAAGCGCGCTTTGTCTCCAATCTGGATCGGATGCAGGAGCTGGCACTTGGCGCTCAGGGCCTGCTGGCAACCATGCGTCAGGCTCAGCAACTGGCGCTGTCGCTGGCCACGCAAAATCAGCAGCTGGATGCCAGTCTGGTCAACAGCCTCAATTTGCTCGATGAGATGGGCAAGTCTGCCGGAGCCATCGCCAGCGATAGCCGGATCAATGCCGATGCAGCGGTCAGTAGCGCCAGCTTCTGGATTCTGGTGGTTGCCGCGATGTCGGCCGCTGCGGCGCTGGTGATCGGTTATACCACGGCGCGCAGCATTCAGCGCCCGTTGCAGATGATCAACAAGGAGCTCGATTACATGGCGGCCGGTGACATGACCCGCCGCATCAACTACCGCAGCAGTTGCGAATTTGGCACGCTCTCCCGCTCCATTGACACCTTGGCAGGCAAGACCGGTGAACTACTCTCTCAAATCAATGCGGGCTCCCGCCATCTGGTGGATGAGGCGAGCCGCGCCGCCGAGATCAGCGAACGGGCCATGTCCCGGGTGCAGGAGCAGAAGAGCCAGACCGATCAGGTGGCCGCCGCCATTACCGAGCTGGAAGTGAGCGCCACCGAGGTGGCCCGCTCTACCGATGGCACCAAGCGCGAAGTGGATCTGGCCGATGAAGAGGCTCGTAGTGGTCGCCAGAAAGTGGCCACCACTCGCCGAATCACCGAGCAGCTGGCTGGCGCCATGGAAGAGGCGGTCGGGATCACCTACAAACTTGGCGAATTCAGTAACAACATCGGCAGCATTCTCGATGTGATCCGCAGCATCGCCGAGCAGACCAACCTGCTGGCCTTGAACGCCGCCATCGAAGCGGCTCGTGCTGGCGATGCCGGTCGCGGTTTTGCGGTGGTGGCCGATGAGGTACGGGCGCTGGCCAATCGCACCCAGACCTCGACCGAAGAGATCCAGGGGATGATTGAGAACCTGCAGAGCTCCAGCAAGCATGTGGTTGAAGTGATGGGGCGCAGCCAGGAGCAGACCCAGAGCTGTGTCGAGCAGACCCGCGAGATGGATGTTGCGCTGCAATCCATTGCCGAGCGGATGGGGGCCATCAAGTCGATGGCGGATCAGGTGGCCCATGCCGCTCAGGAGCAGATCTCCGTCAGTCAGGGGGTCGCTCGTCATATCGCCGGTATTGCCGATGTGGCATACGAGACCGAGCGGGAGGCGCGCGAATCCGCCAGCAGCAGTGAAGTACTGGCCGACCTGGTCGCCAAACAGCAGCAATTGATCGCACATTTCAAGGTCTAGGAGGGCTTATGTCTAAAAAGTGGATTGGAGCCCTGAGTCTCCTGTTGTGTGGCCAGCTGATGGCCAGCGAGCTGGTGATTGAAAGCTGGCGAACCGATGACAAGGCGTTGTGGGAGCAGAAAATCATCCCGGCCTTTGAAGCGGCGCATCCCGGTATCAAGGTGAGTTTTCATCCGGTGCAGAACGTCAACTACATGCCCACCCTGTGGGAGAGCCTGAAAGGCGGTAAGGCGGGGGATCTCATTACCTGTCGTCCGTTTGATGACTCGCTCGCCCTGTTCAAGGCGGGCCATCTGGCCGAGCTGACCGAAATGGCAGGAATGGAGAACTTCCCGAGTTTTGCCCAGTCACCCTGGCAGACGGATTCCGGTGCCCAGACCTTCTGTGTGCCGATGGCCTCGGTGATCCATGGCTTCTTCTATAACAAGAAGATCCTCAGTGAATTGGGGATCACCTTGCCGCAAACCCGCGACCAGTTCTTCGCCGTGCTGGACAAGATCAAGGCCGACGGGCGCTATGTGCCGCTGGCCATGAGTGGTTCCGAGAGCTGGGTTGCCTCCGAACTGGGGTTCCAGAACATTGGCCCCAACTACTGGAAGGGAGAGGACGGCCGTCTGGCACTGATCGGCGGGCAGGAGCGGTTGGATAACCCCCAATATGTGAAGGTGTTCGACGAGCTGGCCCGCTGGCGTTCCTACCTCGGTGAAGGTGGTGAGAGCCGCGATTATGCGACCAGTAACGAGCTGTTCACGTCGGGCAAGGCCGCCTTCTACGTGGCGGGCTCCTGGGAGATTGCCCCCTTCACCGGCAAGGTCGATTTTGGCGTCATGCGTCCGCCGGTGGCCAAACAGGGTGATGGCTGTTTCTTTACCGACCACACCGATATCGGTATGGGGATGAACCCGGCCAGCAAGAACAAAGAGGGGGCGATGGCCTTCCTGCAGTGGCTGACGACGCCGCAATTTGCCGAGCTCTATACCAACTCGCTGCCGGGATTCTTCTCCCTCTCCAACCACTTCTTCGATGTCACCAATCCGGCAGCCAAAGAGATGATGGAGTGGCGCGATCAGTGTGACTCGACTATTCGGGTGGCGACCCAGATCCTCTCCCGTGGTACGCCCAAGTTAGGGGATGAACTGGCCGAGGTGAGTCAGGCGGTGCTGCTTGGCAAGATGGAGCCCAAGGCGGCCGCGGATCGACTGGAAAGTGGCTTGAAGGGCTGGTATGCCCCTCATCAGGGCAACAAGGCCAAGAGCGCGGATTGTCAGTGTGATGCGGTTGCCCCTGCTCCTGTTTCAGCGCCGACGACTGAGGTGTCCGCAGCTCCCGCGACCAGTGAAACATCGGCCGTGGTGTCACCTGCTGTGACTCCCGCAGAACCCGCATCAGCGGCCGCAGCCCCATTACCGGCGCCGTCGGATGAGGTGGAGCAGGCGCTCTCCAACGAGCTGGAGGCGCCACAGCAGCCACAGCAATAGGTCATCTGCATCAATAAGAGCGGGAGGCATCAGCCTCCCGTTTTTTATGGCTCGCGGCCAGCAGGTATCGCTTTATTGTGCTTCGTGGGGCCAGCGGCAGAGGTTGCCGATGCGGGCAACCGGGGCAAACCCCAGAGAGCGGTAAATGCGCTGGGCATGGTAGTGCTCGTCAGCCACTATGATCAGCTGTTTGGCGCGGGACAATCCTGCGCGAGCCACTTGACTCAGTAGCTGGCGGCATAACCCCTGGTTGCGCCACGCATGGTGCGTGCGTACCAACTGGAAGCGCCCAAGTGTGCCGCAAAAGAAGAGGCCGCAGCTGGCGACCAGTTGTCCCTCTTTCCAGACCCCCCACCAGTCCCCGAGACCATCGGCAATCATGGCCTGATAGAGCGCCTGGCGGGATCGCAGATAGGGGAGATAGCTCTGTTCAGAGTGTCCCTCATCCCGCTCATGGAGTTCGAAGTCGAGCCACTCAGGCCAATCAGCAGTGGTGAAGGTGCGTGCCTCAACCTTGTTCATGTCGCTGTGAAGGGGCGGGCAACTCTGTTCATCCAGCGCCAGCACCACGCACTCCATATATTGGTAACCCGTTGCGACAAAACCGGCGATCCGGCTGTTTTGCCCGGCCGCCAGTGGCCATTGGAAGGTGCGGTGGCGCACTCGAGGATCCTGGCCGATCAGCTGATCGAATGCGGCTTCCAGCCAGCCTTTGTCACGGTCGCTGGGCGGGGTGGGGAGCAGCAGGTAGTTGCCGAAGTAGTAGTCGGGAGCATCCGGCGTGCGAACCGCCCAGAACTGATCGTGCTGAACAACCTCGCCCTGATAGCGATCGAACAGCAAGTCGGTGGCAAAGCCGGGATGGGTATCCATGATGGTGCTCCTGCAAAGACTCATTCTGTTATCGGCAGGAGTGGGAAATAGATGAAAAGGGGCCGGAGAAACCTCCGGCCAAACAATCACACGCAGATTCAGAACGTCCAGGACGATCTACCCCCATCATAACTCGACTGGGGCAATTTTGGGATGGGCACTTTTCGGTTACGTACCGTTAATTTTGTAAATATGAAGTTCGTCAGATCGGATGTGAGGTAAATCCCTGTTGACTTTGTGTCGTTTTACTCATAAATATAAAGACGTTTAGACGTCCAAACATCCGTTTTGACGTAGGCAGATGGATTGCAGGACAGGGAGAAGAGCAGATGGGATTTCACAGTGCACGTCAGGTTGAGGCGCTCAACCAGAGCTTGGCAGATTTGAATGGCGATATATCGGTCAGTTTCGAGTTTTTTCCGCCCAATAGTGAAGGGATGGAAAATACCCTCTGGCAGTCCATCGAACGGCTGAAAGTGCTGGAACCCAAGTTCGTCTCCGTCACCTATGGTGCCAACTCCGGCACCCGTGATCGCACCCACAAGGTGATCAAGGACATCAAGGAGCGGACAGGCCTGATTGCCGCGCCGCACCTGACCTGTATCGATGCCAGTCGCGACGAGCTGCGCACCATCGCCCGCGATTACTGGAACAGCGGCATTCGCCATATTGTGGCTCTGCGCGGTGACTTGCCGCAGGGGTTGGAGAAGCCGGATATGTATGCCACCGATCTGGTTGCCCTGCTCAAGTCAGAGGCCGACTTCGATATCTCGGTTGCCGCCTATCCGGAAGGGCACCCGGAAGCCAAGAGTGCGCAATCCGACCTGCTCAACCTTAAGCGCAAGATCGATGCTGGTGCCAACCGCGCCATCACCCAGTTCTTCTTCGATGTGGAAACTTACTTGCGCTTTCGGGATCGCTGCGCCGCCATCGGCATCGATGCTGAAATCGTGCCGGGGATCCTGCCGGTCTCCAACTATCAGACCCTGGCCAAGTTTGCCGGTTTTACTAACGTGAAGATCCCGCGCTGGATGCATCAGCGTTTCGAGGGGCTGGATAACGATCAGATGACCCGCAATCTCGTGGGGGCGAGCATCGCTATCGATCAGGTGCGCGTGCTGAGTCAGGAAGGAGTGAAGGATTTCCACTTCTATACCCTGAACCGCTCCGAGCTGACCTATGCCATCTGCCATACCTTGGGGGTTCGTCCCAAGGGTTGACCGGTGGTCACCGCGATAAAAGCAAAAAGCCAATGAGTTGCTCATTGGCTTTTTCGTTATGGCCGATTATCAAGGTCTGGTCGGGGCGATCTCTTTTGGCTCAAGATCGATAACCGCATTACCGGCAGCCCCCGGATACTGGTGATAGACCTGATCCTGTTGCAGTGTGTAGAAGGTATCCAGATAGTCGTCGTTATTGGTCATCCAGGAGTCGGGCAGTGCCTTGACGATGCGACCGCCGAGATCGAGGAAGGGCAGGGCTTCCGGCACGCCACCCGCAGTAAAGCCGAGTTTGAGAGCTTCAATCAGCAGGGCGCTCAGCTCCTTGTAGTTGACGTTGTCATCCTGCTCCATCATCACCACATCGACGGCACCCCAGCGATAGCGATCCCAGTAAACCAGGATCTGGTTGGGGGTGTAGTCTGTGTTGTCATAGTCGAGGTAGGGCATGTCGACAATATCGACTACTGGCTCATCCCGACTGGGATTAACCCCTGCGACCACTGCATACACTTCGGCTGCGCCGAGCAGCCAGGGCTCCTGATCATCCTTCAGTCTGATCTTTTTCAGGATACTGGTCTTGAGTGGCGCTGTGCTGGCCGCCACTCGCGGAGCGCTTTGCAGATCCGCATCGGCCAGCGCCTTGCGCATTACCTTCAAGCCTGCGTTTTTGGCTTTGACGGGATCGGCTTCGACTACCAGAACCGGCCGGGCCGGTGCCTTGTCCACATCCAGATAGACGGGATTGCCAGCGCTGTCGAACGCTTCAATGGCGCTCCAGCTCTTCTCATCTCCACTTGGAACATAGGCGACCAGCGGTTCGACGCCCTGTTGCAGTGCGGCAGCCTGATCGGTGTTGGCCAGCCGCAACTGCATCAGTTGCTTGACCTCGCCATCCAGTCCTTGCCTGCTGATGGCTGCCTGGTCGGCATCGCTCGCCTGCCGTTTAAGGCGCGGGCTGGCCTTCTGCAGCAGGTTGGGAAGCGGGCTCTGGTATTGCTGATTGCTCAGCAGGGGCAGCAGGTTTTTCTGCTGAAGTGCGAGCTGGCGAGCCAGCTCTCGATCCGTATCGGCAGCCTGGACGCTCGTAGCACCCAGTATGGCCAGTAGTAACAAGACAGCCTGATTTTTCATTTTTATACTCCGTTGCATGGAACCTGACAGGGCACCATGTCCGGGAAGATTGGTGCCCTGACGCCACTAGAAGGAAATTAGTTTCACTTGTGAATCATTTTATCTGGATAGTGTGCAGAGGTTCACGGTTTGAGGTTCAATTGATTCCTTTGTCGATATGATTGAAACTGATAGATAGCCAGACCAATCAGCAGACCCCAGCAGGCTGCCGCGATGCCGAGCAGGCTGATCCCGGACGCGGTAATAATAAAGGTAAGCAGCGCAGCTTCTCGCGCTTCATCCTGTTGCAAGGCAGAGTGCAGGCTGCTGCCGATGGTGCCTAGCAGGGCCAATCCAGCGACGCAGGTGACAAGGGCTGCCGGAAAGGCGCTAAACAGGGCCGCGACGGTCGCGCCGAAGCAGCCGGTCACGAAATAAAAGCAACCCGCCCAAACCGCAGCAGGCCAGCGGCGCTTGGTATCCGGGTCGACCTCTTTGCCCATGCAGATGGCGGCAGTGATGGCGGCCAGATTGAAGGCATAGCCGCCAAAAGGGGCGAGCAGCAGGCCGGTCAGGCCGGTCCAGCTGATCAGCGAGGAGGTGGCAGGCTGATAGCCATGGGCCCGCAAGATGGCAATTCCCGGCATGTTTTGCGATGTCATGGTGACAATGAACAGCGGCAGCGCGATACCAAACAGAGCATCAAGGGAGAAGGCTGGCCATGTCCAGACCGGGCTGGCGAGTTGCCAGTGAAGGGTGCCCATTTGCAAATCCCCCCGCACGCTGCAGATCAGCATCCCCACTCCCAGTACTAGCACCATGGTATAGCGGGGCCAGAGATGACGACCCAGCAGGAAGGCCAGCAGCAGGGTGCCAAGCAGCAAGGGATCTTGCGGGGCGACCTTGAACAGATCCAATCCGAATCTGAGCAGCACGCCAGCCAGCATGGCGGCGGCCAGTGGAGCCGGAATATGTCTCATCAAACGGTCGAACCAGCCGCTGATGCCACACAGCGTGATCAGCAGGGACGAGATCACAAAGGCGCCGATGGCTTCCGCCAGAGTGAAGTTGCCCAGCGTGGTGATCAGCAGTGCCGCGCCCGGTGTGGACCAGGCGGTTAGTATGGGTATGCGGTAATAGAGAGAGAGGCCGATGCAGCTCACCCCCATGCCGATCCCCAGCGTCCAGAGCCATGAGGCGACTTGAGCTGTATCTGCACCCGCCGCTGTGGCGGCCTGGATGATCAGGATGACGGAGCTGGTGTAGCCGACCATCACGGCGATAAAGCCTGCGACCAGATGGGGGATGGCGAAGGGCATGACTCTTCCTCTTGGCGTTGTGACGCGCTGTGCGTTATTACGTACAATACAGTTTTGACTATATCGCTGTGCGCTATAGCGCACAAGGCGCATCGTGCAAGAGTAATAAAGAGGCAGTTATGCAAGAGATGAGTCAGCATCTGGCTGCTCGACTGAAGGGGCTGCGCAGCGAGCGCGGCTGGAGCCTGGATGCCGCCGCGCGCGAAACGGGTGTCAGCAAGGCGATGCTGGGGCAGATTGAGCGGGGAGAGTCCAGCCCGACGGTGGCGACGCTATGGAAGATCGCCACCGGTTTTCGAGTCTCATTTTCCAGTTTCATCGAATCCACACCCGCCGCGCAGGCAGAGGTGCTCTATCGCACCGCCGCTGCCATTCGCCAGCAGCCTGCGGGAGAGGGCATGCAAGTGGCCCCCCTCTTCCCTTATGAAAACCGGTTTGGTTTCGAGTTGCTTGAGCTGACCCTGTTGCCGGGGTACCAGCGTGAATCTGAGCCCCATGAGCCGGGAGTGACCGAGCATGTCATCGTCATCAGCGGCATGATGGAGGTGCTGGTGGAAGGGGTGTGGCGCTCACTGGTGCAAGGGGAGGCGGTGCGTTTTGCTGCCGACCGTCCCCACGGTTATCGCAATCTCGGCATAGCCCCGGCTATTTTCCACAACCTGATCCACTATCCGGTGGCAACACCCTGAACATGTTCCGCAGTCATCAACCCGGTCGACCATCTGCTCTGGGGCGGATCAGTATCGGGATATAGACCCAGACAAACAGACCATAGGCAGCGATCCAGGCAAGCGCGCTGAGGTTCCAGCCATGCAGGGAATAAGTAGGCCAGAGCAGGGGAATCACCACCCGCATTGTGGCGGCGGCGATAACCAGGGCGAATGCGCCAGTGATCCTGCGTCCTACCTGCAAGGCCCGACCGCTATGGCCGAGGGAGACTCGCGCAATCATGCCCAGGATCATGGTGCCCATACAGCCTGCGCTGAGCAGGTGACTGGCCATCGACAACGTGATGGGCAGACCCGCGCTATGTGCCGCAAGGGAGAGCAGGCCAAGAGGGATAAACAGATAGGCGAGATGGAGTGACCACAGCAGGGGATGCGCAAGGGTCGATGGCAGATGCCAATGTAGTTGCCGCCACAGATGCAAACTCGCCGCCACTATATATAGAGGCACTATATATATGCTGGTGACCCATTGGGTGGGGAGTAACAACCAGCAGAGCAAGATAAGCCACAGTGTCGCGAGCGCAGTCCGTTCCAGCCAGAGTAGAGGTGCAGCTTTCTCCTGACCGGTTGCTCGGGCGGTGAAGAACGGAATCACCCTTCCACCCATCACGGCGATCAGGGTGGTAAACAACAGCACAGTGGTGATCAATAGGTGCTCAACGGTGGTCCAATCGGCCTGCCATAACCAGCTGGCACCATTGAGCAAGGTCAGTATCAGCAACAGGGGCACGAAGAATAGATTGCGCCATTGCCGGGTTATCAAGATAGGCTTGGCAAGGAACCAGGCGCACAGCGGCAGCCAGAGCAGGTCTGCCGCCATCAGGAGCGTATTCTCTTCACCCAGCCAGGGTAACAAGGTCCTTGGTAACATCCACAACCCCACCACCAGTGCCAATGGCCAGCTCCGAACACCGGGATGGGCCGTCCAGTTCTGCACCGCGGTGAGCAGAAAACCCGCGACGATGGCAGCCCCGAAACCAAACAGCATCTCATGACCATGCCACCAGATCGGGTTGGCAATCCCGGGCAAGGTAAGCCAACCGTTGAGCTGCCCCAGCCAGAGCAACATGGCGACGGCCGCAAACAGAGCCCCGAACAAGAAGAAGGGTCGGAACCCCAAGCGGAACAGCGGGACGATTTGCTCTTCCTTATGGCTATCGAGGATTTGATGCATGAGGGCATTCCAATTGAACATTTGAGATGGCAATTATAAATTGGCTTTTCAAATGTTCAATTTAAATCCGGCAATAGTCAGGATTGATGTCATTTCGAGCAAGAAAAGAGGTGATTGCTTGATATCTGAGCGAACAAACTTTTTTGCTGAAAAAGCCCTTGTCATCCCGGCGCGGCTCCCTATAATGCGCCCCTACCAGCACGGCGGAACACGCCGAACTGATGAGCCAGCTTCCTAGCGAAGTGGGC
>NZ_JBSTYQ010000035.1:0-8937 GCF_054052385.1 Aeromonas sp. 25-AL00135
TCGAGTCAAGCCTTATTTTCGAAGGTTTTTCGAGGTTATCGACCAGGTTGTTTGCGTTGCCGCTTGCCCTGTCGATGGAGGCGCATTATAGGGAACAGATTCTTTCTGGCAAGGCTAAATTGCATGTTTTTTTGATAAAACCGAACAACCGTTCAAACAGCAAGCAAAATGAAGAAAGTTTGAGCTAAATCACACATTCTGGAGGCAGATGACAGGCAAGCCCCTTCTCAACTCATATAAGCCATTTCGGATTGTTGACGCGCCAGCCAAAGCTCCTCCATCTCCAACAAGGTTTGATAGATTTTCTCCGCCTGCTCTGGTCGGCTGAACAGATAGCCCTGCCCATACAAGTGGATATCGGTCAGAGATCGCAATACATCCAACTGCGCCTGTGTCTCAATCCCTTCACACACCAGGCTCTTGCCCAGCATCGACCCCATCCGGCAAATATTGGCGACCAGTTCGGATGCCTCCATTGAAGTATCAATGCCCTGTATAAAGGAGCGGTCGATCTTCACCTTGCTAACCGGCAGTTTTTGCAGATAACTCAAAGAGGAATAACCAGTCCCAAAATCATCCAATGCCAACAGCACCCCCTGCTGATTGAGATCCTGCATCAGTTGCAGCGAGTTCTTCACTTCGCGCATGGTGGTATCTTCCGTGACCTCCAGGACCAGACTACGGGCAGGCAAATGGTGCTCCATCAATGCCTTGGCCACCAGTTTGAGCAAATTACGCTGGTACATGCCTGGCGAGATATTCACACACATTTGCAGATCAACCATACCAAGCTGGTGCCATTGATAGAGCTGCTCGCAAGCTGTGTTCAGCACCCAGCTCCCAACCCGCTCGGCAAGCTGGAACTCCTCGGCCACCATGATCACTTCGTTTGGCGGAATGAAGCCGAGTTCCGGATGCCGCCAGCGCAGCAGAGCCTCGACAGCTTCACAGCGGCCACTCTCGAGATTGACGATGGGTTGGTAATAGAGTTCCAACGCATTGTGTTCCAGCGCCATGATCATATCCGACGCCAAATGTTTACGCCGCGCCGTCTCGTTGAGCAGGGAGTTATCGTAAATCACATAGGGGGCATGGGTCTTGCGACTATGGAACAGGGCTTGTTCCGCACGACTCAACAGCTCCTGAGTCTTGTCGCTGTCCATCGGATAGAAGGCAATCCCGATCCCGACTTCAAGCCGGAAGGGATAGTTGTCATAGACGATATCTTGCTTCAGCGCATGCAGCAATCGCGCTACCAGCTCCCTGACCTGACGCAGATCGCTGCTGCCACGCTGAATAATGGCAAATTGATCTCCCCCCAGACGTCCGCTCCACTCCCCCTCTTCACAGAGCACTCTGATCCGGGTGGCAAACTCACAAAGCAGATAATCACCGGTGTCATAGCCAAACTTGCTATTGATATCCCTGAAGTCGTTGATATCGACCAGCACCAGTCCAAACGGCACTTCCTGTGTGGCGTACAGCTCCATCCGCTCCAGCAGAGCAACCCGATTGGACAACCCGGTCAGCGGATCCCGTCTGGCCGCTCTGAAATGACGACGCCCTTCATATATAAGCAGCATGCTGAGCAGCAGCACTGACATGACCAGACCGGAGACCATCAACAACAAGGCATTGCGCAATTGGCCAAAATGGCGATCGTTCTCGGAATAGACGTTGATGTTCTTCTGCATCACAGAAGCGAGGGAGTAGGAGAGCGGCTCTTGCAGCGGGGCAAGGCGCATCATGACCTGCTGATAGTCAGATGCCCCGCTTTGCAACTTGGTGATGTCGGGCTCTATTTGGCGAATATTGGTTTCAATCAGCTGCACCAGACGCAAGGTTTTCTGCTTGTCCTGCATGCTCTTGCGCAGCTGGCCGCTCAACAGGATGGGCGTTCTGCTCCAGAGAATGTCATAACGCAGCATCAGGGTGTCATGATCAATCCCGCCATAGTGATAGACCTCTACCGCATTGAGGAAACGACCGAGCTCCAGCTGCAACTGCATCAGCGCCCAGGAGACATCATAGGTGTATTTCTCCATCGCTCTGGTCGCATTCTGGATCTGCATCAGGCAATAGAGGGTGCTCCCGGTAAACGACAGGATGGATATATACAGAATGACGAGCAGTGGCCACGCCCTGGTCTTTCCTTTCACCCCATGCTCCCGTGCTGTTTTTATCAGTGCTGAATGTCTATCAAATCCAGTTGCCAGATCATCATGTCGGTATATTCGGATCGCTTCAATTCCGGATATTGATCAAGAGGCAGCATAAACCAGACCGGCCCCTTGTCACGCACCCGCATGACAGCACCATTGTCTTCCCATGCGAGAATGGGCTCGTATTTGGCAACCTTGTCCCATTCAATACGGATCTGGAAACTGTTCAGTGCCGTCAACGTAATGGTCTTGCCATCCGCACCGACTGCAGTCAATAGATCGGCCAGTTTTGGGCCTCTGTAGGTGTGCGGCTTATCCACCCACGGGTTGCCGGTCACTATCTCATGTTGCGGCAGAGCCTGCAGTTTGGCCAGATCAAATAACACCTTGCCATCAACTTCGTCTGCCGACCTGATGTTGCCACCCACTTTCAGGATCACCGGCCCAGTCAGCGCCTCAGCAGCCATCACCGGCATGATGATCAATGAACACAGTAGTGTCAGCCAACCAAACATTTTCATATAGCCCCCAGATTTGCTGTCTCAACAGACTCAGTTTAGCCAGATATAAAAAAACGGCTCGCCTTGAGCGAGCCGTTTGTCAAACAGAGCAAGGGGGATGATTACATCATGCCCATGCCACCCATGCCGCCCATGTCAGGCATGGCGGGGGTATCTTTCTTCGGCAGTTCGGTGACCATGCACTCGGTGGTGATCATCAGACCGGCGATGGAAGAGGCAAACTGCAGGGCGGAACGGGTTACCTTGGTCGGATCCAGGATACCCATGGCCAGCATGTCGCCATACTGTTCGCTATAAGCATTGTAACCGAAGTTGCCTTCGCCGTTCTTCACTGCATTGGCAATGACGGAGGCTTCTTCACCGGCGTTGATGACGATTTGACGCAGCGGGGCTTCCATGGCGCGCAGGGCAACCTTGATACCGACGTTCTGGTCTTCATTGTCACCGCGCAGACCAGCCAGTTTGGCGGCAACGCGAACCAGCGCGACACCACCACCGGCAACCACACCTTCTTCAACCGCGGCGCGGGTAGCGTGCAGGGCATCTTCAACGCGGGCTTTCTTCTCTTTCATCTCGACTTCGGTGGCTGCGCCAACCTTGATCACGGCAACACCGCCAGCCAGCTTGGCTACGCGCTCTTGCAGCTTCTCACGGTCGTAGTCAGAAGAAGTCTCTTCGATCTGCTGACGGATCTGGGCAACACGGCCTTCGATCACACCGGCATCACCCACGCCATCGATGATGGTGGTATTCTCTTTGGTGATGACGATGCGCTTGGCACGACCCAGATCTTCCAGAGTCGCTTTTTCCAGCTCCATGCCAACTTCTTCGGAGATGACAGTACCGCCAGTCAGTACAGCGATATCCTGCAGCATGGCCTTGCGACGGTCACCGAAGCCAGGCGCCTTGACGGCAGCCACTTTCACGATACCGCGCATGGTGTTGACCACCAGAGTCGCCAGGGCTTCGCCTTCCACGTCTTCAGCAACAATCAGCAGCGGCTTGCCAGCTTTGGCAACGCCTTCCAGCACTGGCAGCATTTCGCGGATGTTGGAGACTTTCTTGTCAACCAGCAGGATGAACGGGTCGTCCAGTTCAACGGAACCGGTCTCTTGCTTGTTGATGAAGTAAGGGGACAGGTAGCCGCGGTCGAACTGCATACCTTCAACAACTGCCAGCTCATCTTCCAGACCCTGACCATCTTCAACGGTGATGACGCCATCGCGACCCACTTTGTCCATGGCTTCGGCAATCAGCTTGCCCACTTTCTCGTCGGAGTTTGCGGAGATGGTGCCCACCTGAGCGATGGCATTACTGTCGGCGCACGGCTGGGACAGTGCTTGCAGCTCGGCAACAGCAGCCACAACGGCCTTGTCGATACCGCGCTTCAGATCCATCGGGTTCATACCGGCGGCAACGGCTTTCAGACCTTCGTTGACGATAGCCTGAGCCAGAACGGTTGCAGTAGTGGTACCGTCACCGGCGGCATCGTTCGCCTTGGAAGCCACTTCCTTGACCATCTGGGCGCCCATGTTCTGGAACTTGTCTTCCAGCTCGATTTCGCGCGCAACAGACACACCATCTTTAGTAATGGTCGGGGCGCCGAAGGACTTGTCCAGCACCACGTTGCGGCCTTTCGGGCCCAGAGTCACCTTGACGGCATCAGCCAGGATGTTTACGCCTTCCAGCATCTTGATGCGGGCTTCGTTACCAAACTTAACGTCTTTAGCTGCCATTTTTCTTCAATCCTTAAATCAATTCGGGGAAAAGGAGGATGGATTACTCTTCGACAATCGCCAGGATGTCGGTTTCGGAGAGGATCAGGACGTCCTGACCATCCAGCTTCTCGGTCTTCACACCGTAGCCTTCGTTGAAGATAACTTTGTCACCAACCTTCACGGCCAGCGCTTTGACTTCGCCATTATCCAGGATGCGACCAGTCCCCACGGCAAGCACTTCACCACGGGTGGACTTCTGGGCCGCAGTACCAGTCAAGACGATACCGCCGGCAGATTTGGCTTCAGCTTCGATGCGCTTGATGATGACGCGGTCGTGCAGTGGACGAATTTTCATCGATAACTCTCCCAAAATGAGTCTCATTGTTGCTTTGAGGAATGGCCGTTCCAGGCCAAATCGGATATGTCCCTGATGTGGGGCAGAGTTGCTAACCCTTCAAGGGCAAATACAAAAAAAATTTTTTCACGTACTATAAACATCTTCGATGGTTCAGCCATGTCCGCACTCTGGAGCAAGGTCGGTTCAAGCCGCCCGGTTTCCATGCCAGAACCTTCAAAGCCAGCTGTAGAGACGAGCCCTTGACCCGCACCAACCCCATGTTGACAGCCCCTATTCCGGTCGTACTGCGCCAGATGACGGGCCCCATGATCTTCGGCATCATCGCCATTCTGGCCTTCAATCTGGTCGATACCTTTTTTATCGGTATGCTGGGCACCGAAGCTCTGGCCGCCATCAGTTTTACCTTTCCTGTCACTTTTGTGGTTACCTCACTGGCGATGGGATTGGGCGCCGGATTGTCAGCGGTGATCGGTCATACCCTGGGGCAGGGCAAACACGATGAGGCGGCCCATCTCGCCACCGACAGCCTGTTTCTGGCGGTGATCATGGTGGCCCTGCTCTCAGCGGGGGGGGCTCTCACCATCAAGCCTCTGTTTACTCTGCTGGGGGCCAGTGCCGAGCTTATCTCCCTCATCCATGACTACATGCTGATCTGGTATCTCACCGTCCCCATGCTGGTGCTGCCCATGGTGGGCAATGCCGCCATCCGGGCGACCGGCGATACCAAAACCCCCAGTCTGGTGATGGCCGTAGCCGGGTTGGTCAACGGGGTACTGGATCCTCTGTTGATCTTCGGCATCGGCCCCTTTCCCGAGTGGGGGATCCGCGGGGCCGCCATCGCGACTTCTATCTCCTGGTTGATGGCGATGCTGGTCAGCCTCTATATCCTGCGTCATCGGGAAGGCTTGCTGCTGTGGCGCCTCTCGCCGCGGGCCCGGTTGCTGGCCCACTGGCGGGCGCTGCTCCATGTCGCCGTCCCCGCCTCTTTTACCAATATGCTCAACCCCCTGGCCAATGCGGTACTGATGACGATCTTTGCAGGACTGGGTACCGAAGTGGTGGCGGCTTATGGTGCCGCGTCGCGGGTCGAGGCACTGCTGCTGATTGTGATGATGGCACTCGCCTCCGTGCTGGCCCCTTTCATCTCGCAAAACTGCGGCGCTGGCAATCCGGCCCGCGCCAAGGCTGCGCTGCAAAGCTGCATGAGGTTTGCGTTGCTGTTCCAGCTCGCCATCTATGGCCTGACCTGGCTACTGGCGCCACTCATCGCCAAACTGTTCAGCGATCATCCGCAGGTCATTCGCCTCATCATTCTCTATCTGCATCTGGTGCCGATCGGTTACGGCTTTCAGGGCATGGTGATGCTGCTGGCCTCGGCACTCAATGGCGTGCGAGCATCCAGTATCTCGTTTTTGTTCAACGGATTGCGGCTGTTTGGTTTTCTGTTGCCAGGAGCCTGGCTGGGGGCAAAGCTGGGGGGAGAACAGGGGATATATCTGGGGATACTGCTGGCCAATCTGGCGGCGGGCACCCTCGCATGGTGGTATGCCCGACACCGCTTCGAGACCTTGTGCCATCAAGGCAAACCCTGATTCAGTCACTCGCCTCGGGTTTTCGTCTCGTCGATTACTCTTTGCGCTCAAATTCGCCTTCGATGGTGGTGCCGCCCTGCTTGGCGTTCCCCAGATGATCATCGGACGGTGCGTTGCCAAACGGCGATTGAGTACGCTGGAAGCCACCCATCTGCATCCGGAACTGGCTGCTGCCGATCAGCTTGTCAGCCAGTTTGTTACGCAGCCAGGGCTGCAGCAGCAGGACCCCGAAGAAGTCGGTGACGAAACCCGGGATAATCAGCAGCAAACCGGCCAACGCCAGCATCATGCCCCCCATCACCTCGCGGCCCGGCATCTCGCCCATCTGCATCTTTTGCTGGGCGCTGAACAGGGTCTTGATCCCTTCACTGCGCACCAGTGAGGAGCCCAATACCGCTGTCAGGATGAGCAAGCCGACAGTCGGCAGCGCCCCGATTACCGAGCCGACCTCGATCATCACGGTGAGCTCCAGCACAACCAGACCCACCAACAACAAAAACAACTTGCCCATATACACTCCAGCACCGGTAAATTGAGAAAAAGTGGCGCCCATCCAACGATGGTCAGAGGCGATTTTGCCGCCCCGTCATCACCACTTTCTGCCCTGAATAAATGGGGGCAGCCCCCCTATTTTCAAGTTGGCCAACTGACCCCTACGTCATCAGCAATCTAAAAAATCAGCAAAAAGTCACAAAAACTTATAAAAATCATCATGATAAAAACTTCATAACATATGTGTACTTTCCTCAAAGTAATTTGAAAATGTCGCAAATTTAGTGATCCACCTCTAATAACCGATACCTCAATTGGAGTAGTATATTGATTAGTTTTTCGGGAGGTCATTCTCCCAACCGCCCCACTCGATGTGTGGTGCTTCAGGATGAGCTGTGCGCAAGGAACTCGCGACCACTCGGTGAGGATTTTTCCATTTATCTGATTTCTGAGGCATTACAATGAGCGACATCAAGAACGTCCGCATTGAAGAAGACCTGCTGGGCACCAAAGAAGTTTCCAATGATCTCTACTACGGTGTGCACACCCTGCGCGCTGTCGAGAACTTCAAGATCAGCTCTCAGAAGATTTCTGACGTTCCGGAATTCGTCCGCGGTATGGTGCTGACCAAGAAGGCCGCTGCGCTGGCAAACGGTGAACTGGGTACCATCCGTCCTGAAATTGCTGACAAGATCGTAGAAGCCTGCGACCTGATGCTGAACACCGGCAAATGCTTCGACCAGTTCCCGGTCGACGTTTACCAGGGTGGTGCCGGCACCTCCGTCAACATGAACACCAACGAAGTACTGGCCAACATCGCCCTGGAAATCATGGGTCTGGAGAAAGGCCGTTACGACGTCATCAACCCGAACGACCACGTCAACAAGTGCCAATCCACCAACGATGCCTACCCGACCGGTTTCCGCGTTGCTGTGGTCAACAGCACCGACGTGACTCTGCACGCGCTGGAGCACCTGATCGCGGCATTCGATGCCAAAGCGAAAGAGTTCAAAAACATCCTGAAGATGGGTCGTACCCAGCTGCAAGATGCAGTTCCGATGACCCTGGGTCAGGAGTTCCACGCGTTCGCAGTGACCCTGCGTGAAGAGATCAAGTCCATCAAGCGTTGCCAGGAGCTGCTGCTGGAAGTGAACTTGGGCGCGACCGCCATCGGTACCGGTCTGAACACTCCGCCCGAGTACTCTGCACTGGCCATCAAGCGTCTGGCCGAGATCACCGGTCGTGCCTATGTGCCGGCAGAAGACCTGATCGAAGCGACATCAGACTGTGGTGCCTACGTCATGCTGCACGGCGCCATCAAGCGTCTGGCCATGAAGCTGTCCAAGATCTGTAATGACCTGCGTCTGCTCTCCTCCGGCCCGCGCACCGCACTGAAAGAGATCAACCTGCCGGAAATGCAGGCGGGTTCCTCCATCATGCCGGCCAAGGTCAACCCGGTTATCCCGGAAGTGGTCAACCAATCCTGCTTCAAGGTATTCGGTAACGACATCACCATCACCTTCGCCGCCGAAGCCGGTCAGCTGCAGCTGAACGTCATGGAGCCGGTGATTGGTCAGGCGATGTTCGAATCCCTGAGCCTGATGGAAAAAGCCTGTATTTCCCTGCGCGAGAAGTGCGTGGAAGGTATCACCGCCAACCCGGAAATCTGCATGAATCACGTGCTGAACTCCATCGGTATCGTGACCTACCTGAACCCCTTCATCGGCCACCACGAAGGGGATATCGTCGGCAAGATCTGTGCCCAGACCGGCAAGAACGTCCGTGAAGTCGTTCTTGAGCGCGGTCTGCTGAGCGCCGAGCAGCTGGACGAAATTCTCTCCATCGAGAACCTGATGAACCCGCAATACAAAGCCAAGCGTTTCACCCGCGAAGCTGCCGTATAAGCGAGTGTGGGCCGGGATCTTCCCGGCCCATAAAGTCAGTTCCCGATTGGTCTTTATCCCCAGCCCGATCGGGAATTGGCTTTTTGCCAAATAAAAACCATGTCTAGTCCTGAAATAGGTTTACACATTTTCAACTAGCATTTCTCTACTCAGAACCCCCTATGTACCGCATCGGGGGTTCTGTATTTCA
>NZ_JBSTYQ010000036.1:0-7906 GCF_054052385.1 Aeromonas sp. 25-AL00135
AGTAATCGCGCTGTGTCCGTTTCACACCTTGTCCCATCGGGTTCTCCATTTATTGGGGGGAAAGGTGTAAACCATATTCAGGACGGGACAGTAGATGCAAAAAGGCCGCTCATCATGAGCGGCCTTTTCTAATTTGGTGGCCCCTGGGGGACTTGAACCCACGACCAATCGATTATGAGTCGACTGCTCTGACCAACTGAGCTAAGGGGCCAAATTGTGCGTTTAGCGGCGTGGATTATAGGGGAAGAGGAAAGGGCAGTCTATAGGCATATCAACCACTTGGCGACTAATTGTCCAGCTTGATTGAGGGCGCAAAGAGGGTCGCAAGGGTAAATGCCAGACAAAACAAAGCCCCGCATGGCGGGGCTTTGGCAGAGCAGTTTGACACAGGGTCAGGACTATTCGTCCAGGAAGCTGCGCAGCACTTCCGAGCGGCTCGGGTGGCGCAGTTTGCGCAGTGCCTTGGCTTCGATCTGACGAATACGCTCACGGGTAACGTCGAACTGTTTGCCCACTTCCTCGAGGGTGTGGTCAGTGTTCATGTCGATACCGAAACGCATCCGCAGTACCTTGGCTTCGCGGGCGGTCAGGCCAGCAAGCACTTCGCGGGTGGCGTTGCGCAGGCTTTCGCTGGTCGCCGCATCCGCTGGCAGAGCCAGGGTGGTATCTTCGATGAAGTCGCCCAAGTGGGAATCTTCATCATCACCGATGGGCGTCTCCATGGAGATAGGCTCTTTGGCGATCTTCAGTACCTTGCGGATCTTGTCTTCCGGCATGCCCATGCGCATGGCCAGCTCTTCCGGGTTCGGTTCGCGCCCCATCTCCTGCAGCATCTGACGGGAGATACGGTTGAGCTTGTTGATGGTCTCGATCATGTGTACCGGGATACGGATGGTACGGGCCTGATCCGCGATGGAGCGGGTAATGGCCTGACGGATCCACCAGGTAGCATAGGTCGAGAACTTGTAGCCACGACGGTATTCAAACTTGTCTACCGCCTTCATCAGACCGATGTTGCCCTCCTGGATCAGATCCAGGAACTGCAGACCGCGGTTGGTGTACTTCTTGGCGATAGAGATAACCAGACGCAAGTTGGCCTCAACCATCTCTTTCTTCGCGCGGCGGGCTTTGGCCTCACCGATGCTCATGCGACGGTTGATATCCTTGATCTGGGCAATCGACAGACCGGTCTCTTCTTCAATCTGCTGCAGCTTGCCGATGGCGCGCTGAATATCCTCGTCCATTTCAACCAGACGGGGAGACCAGGCTTTACCAGCCTGCTTTTGGTATTCGAACCAGGCAGTTTCACACTCGTTGTTGGTGAAGGCCGCGACGAAGGTTTTCTTCGGCATCTTGGCCTGCTCAACGCAGAGCTTCATGATGATGCGTTCCTGCACGCGGACGCGCTCCATCATTTCACGCATGTTGTTGACCAGGCGATCGAACTGCTTGGGCATCAGGCGGAATTGGCGGAATACATCGGCCAGCTGGGCGATGGCGGTCTGGGTATCTTCGTGCGCGCGACCATTCTTCTGAATGGAGAGACGGGTCACTTCATACTGGGCACGCAGTTCGCCGAACTTCTCGCGAGCGACTTCCGGATCCGGACCACCGTCACCGTCGTCGTCAGAGCTGTCGCCA
Source organism: Aeromonas sp. 25-AL00135 (assembly GCF_054052385.1). Classification (NCBI taxonomy): domain Bacteria; kingdom Pseudomonadati; phylum Pseudomonadota; class Gammaproteobacteria; order Aeromonadales; family Aeromonadaceae; genus Aeromonas; species Aeromonas sp. 25-AL00135. The sequence continues at coordinate 1,642 of NZ_JBSTYQ010000036.1, forward strand.
TCTTCGTCTTCGTCTTCTTCGTCCTCTTCATCTTCGTCGGCCAGATCGTCTTCGCCGAGCTCGGAACCGATATGCGTGGCGGTAGGCGCCATGTCTTCAGTTTCGTTCGGGTCAATAAAGCCAGAGATGATGTCAGAGAGACGCAGCTGCTCGGCTTCGTACTTGTCGTACTGTTCGAGCAGGTAAGTAATTGCTTCAGGGTACTCGGCTACGGAGCTTTGTACCTGGTTGATACCGTCTTCGATCCGCTTGGCGATGTCGATTTCGCCTTCACGGGTCAGCAGTTCGACGGTACCCATTTCCCGCATGTACATGCGGACGGGATCGGTCGTGCGACCAATCTCAGATTCAACAGATGCCAGAGCCTGGGCCGCTGCTTCGGCAGCGTCCTCATCGGCGGTACCACCTTCAGCCATGATAAGGTCATCGGCATCCGGAGCGTTTTCAACCACTTGAATGCCCATATCGTTGATCATCTGAATGATGTCTTCGATCTGGTCTGAATCGACAATGTCTTGCGGGAGGTGATCGTTCACCTCGGCATAGGTCAGGTAGCCCTGTTCTTTACCTTTGGCAACGAGGAGTTTAAGCTGAGACTGCGGGGTTTGCTCCATAGAACTCATCCGGTTGGTGTTGCTAGGTTGCGCGTACAGTGCGCTGCTGCGCAAATAGCCAATTCTAATAGAAAACCGCCAGACATGCTATGTCTGGTTGCGGCGTCGGTCATGAGAAACCCCTGCCCGCAGTATTGTCGGGGCCAGGCGGTTATAAAATTTTTGCTTTTCATCCCGTCGATTCGGGCAACGCTATCCATATTGGGACTAATCACTCAAATATCAAGCCCCACTCTCATTTCTTTTCTCAATTTGCACCTCTCTTATCAGCATCATCAGCTCTTGGGTTTCTTCGGAGCTTAGTCCTTCCTGAGCCACTTTGGCCTGCAATTCTTCGATCCGCTGTTTCAGAAACTGGTTGATGAAGCCGACGAAGGTGTCCTGCAATTCTCCCAGAATATCCGGCTCCTGATCGAGTTTGATCTCCTCGAACAGGTCGTGCATGGCCAGCTGAGCAAGGATTTCTCCCTCCTTGGTACCACGCCAGTGTTCCAGCAGGATACCGGTTGTGATACCGGGCTGTGCCAGGATTTGCTGGTGCAGTTGCAGCAGGAACTTGATGCCCTGTACGCGTAGCCCGGCCAATTCCGGCATGGGGGGAAGCTCAGCCGTTACTGCCGGATATTGCACCATCAGTGCCAGCGCACGCCGCAGTGGCGTCAGCTTGGCTGCCTTGGGTTTGTTGACCTCGGCCTTGGGCTGAGTGTTGCGGGCAAAGAGCTCGGCGATGCGCTGCTTGTTCTCACCCCAGCGCATCATGCTGGAGAGGCGGGTGATCAGCCCTTCGCGGGTAAACCCTTCCGGTACGCGACGAATAAGCTCGGCGGCCTTGTTGGCCACTTCGAACTTGCCTGCCTCACCGGAGAGCGCCGCATCGCGACCGAGACGCTCGAACATGAAGTCGGCGAACGGCTGGGCTTCATCGAGCAAGGCTTCAAAGCCCTCCTTGCCGATCTTGCGTACCAACGAGTCGGGATCCTCGCCATCGGGCAGAAACACGAACTTCAGCTCGCGGCCATCCTGCAGATGAGGGAGGGCATTATCCAGCGCGCGCCAGGCGGCTTCACGACCGGCGTTGTCACCGTCGTAGCAGCAGACCACCTCGGCGGTGGTGCGAAACAGGGTGTGGATATGGTCGCTGGTGGTCGCAGTGCCTAGTGCCGCCACTGCATAGTCGATGTCGTACTGACCGAGTGCCACCACATCCATGTAGCCTTCCACCACCAGGATCCTGCGAGGATCCTTGTGTGCCTGCTTCACTTCGTAGAGACCGAACAGCTCCCGCCCTTTATGGAAGATGGGGGTCTCCGGTGAGTTCAGGTACTTGGGGGTGCCATCACCCAGCACCCGGCCACCGAAACCGATGACCCGGCCACGCTTGTCGCGGATCGGGAACATGATGCGATCGCGGAAACGGTCATAGCTGCCCGGGCCATTGTCACGGGTGATCAGCATGCCGCCCGAGATAAGCAGCTGTTCGTGATCCCGGCTGGCGCCGAAGCGGCGGCGTACCTGATCCCAGTCACTTGGGGCATAACCGATGTTGAAGCGCTTGACTACTTCGCCGGTCAGACCGCGTCCTTTGAGGTACTCCACCGCGTGGGGGGCACTCTTGAGATTGCTCTCGTAGAAGCGGGCGATCTGGTTCATCAGCTCGAACAGATCCTTGCTGACGGCGGGCTGGCTATTGGCCGAGCCGCCGATGCTCTGCTCGCGAGGTACCTGCATGCCTTGCATGCTGGCGAGCTCTTCGATGGCATCGGGAAATTCGAGACCGTCGTACTCCATGACAAAGCCGATGGCATTGCCATGGGCGCCACAACCGAAACAGTGGTAGAACTGCTTCTCCTGGCTTACGGTAAAAGAGGGGCTTTTTTCGTTATGAAAAGGGCAGCAAGCCTGGTAGTTCTTACCGGCTTTTTTCAGCCGCACTCGCGAGTCGATCAGCTCGACTATGTCTGTGCGTACGAGCAGATCGTCGATAAAGGATTGGGGGATCCTGCCTGCCATAACCGTCCTGTTTCATTGCGGAGAAAATAAAAAAGCCGCGCATTCCAAGGGAAGCACGGCTTCTTCGACCAAACAAGAGAGTTGCCTGTTACGCCAAGCGGGTTTTCACCTGAGCACTGACGGCGCCGACATCGGCACGCCCCTGAATTTTCGGCTTCAAGACAGCCATGACCTTGCCCATATCAGCCATGACGGCAGCACCACTTTCAGTGATGGCTTGCTCGATCAGGGCAGCAATTTCATCTGCGGTCAGCTGTTGCGGCAGGAATTCCTGCAACACAACGATCTCGGCGGACTCTTTGTCGGCGAGATCCTGGCGACCGGCAGCTTCAAATTGGCTGATGGAATCGCGGCGCTGTTTGACCATTTTGGTCACGGCAGCGAGGATATCCTCATCATTCAGCTCGATACGGGTATCGACTTCACGTTGCTTGATTTCTGCCATCAACAAGCGGATCGCTCCCAGACGAGCCTTATCTTTGGCAAGCATGGCGAGTTTTTGCTGATCCTTGAGTTGATCCTTCAGAGACACGGCAATATCCCCCGATTAGTACAGGCGGATACGACGTGCGTTTTCGCGAGACAGCTTCTTGGCGTGACGCTTGACAGCAGACGCTTTGGCGCGCTTACGAATGGTAGTCGGCTTCTCGTAGAACTCACGGCTACGAACTTCGGACAGGATACCGGCTTTTTCGCAAGAACGCTTGAAACGACGCAGAGCAACGTCAAACGGCTCATTTTCACGGACTTTGATTACTGGCATGTGCCTTTCACCTCAGTGATAAATTGTTAGCTGACCTTCAATCGATCAGCATGTCTTAAAATGGTGCGAAATTATACTCTGGACAGGGAATGAAAGTAAACCCGCAGAGATCGCTCTGGTTTAAAAAACCCGCGAAGGTTACCATAGCCGTCTCATTTTAGCAGTGAAATTTTTTAGCAATGCGTGTATTGGGCATAGAGACATCCTGTGACGAAACCGGGATCGCGATCTTCGACGATCAAAAAGGGATCCTTTCCCATCAGTTATACAGCCAGGTCAAGCTGCATGCGGACTACGGTGGCGTTGTCCCCGAGCTCGCCAGCCGGGATCATGTTCGCAAGACGATCCCGTTGATCCAGGCGGCATTGCAAGAGGCGGGACTGGGCAAAGATGACATCGACGGCATCGCTTATACCGCAGGTCCGGGTCTGGTTGGCGCCATTCTGGTGGGGGCGACCATTGGCCGCTCGCTGGCGATGGCGTGGAACAAGCCGGCCATTGCCGTCCATCATATGGAAGGCCACCTGCTGGCTCCCATGCTGGAAGAAAAGGCCCCCGAGTTCCCCTTCGTGGCGCTGCTGGTCTCCGGTGGTCACTCCATGCTGGTGCGGGTTGACGGCATCGGCAGCTATCAGCTGTTGGGCGAATCCATCGACGATGCCGCTGGCGAAGCGTTCGACAAGACCGCCAAGCTGATGGGGCTGGACTATCCGGGTGGTCCGCTGCTCTCCCGTCTGGCCGAGAAGGGCACTACCGGGCGCTTCCACTTCCCCCGTCCCATGACTGACCGTCCCGGGCTCGACATGAGCTTCTCCGGCCTAAAGACCTTCACAGCCAACACCATCGCCGCCAATGGTGATGATGAACAGACCCGTGCCGATATCGCTCGGGCGTTTGAAGATGCGGTGGTCGATACCCTGGCCATCAAGTGCCGTCGTGCCTTGAAAGAGACAGGTCTCACACGTCTGGTGGTGGCTGGCGGCGTCAGTGCCAACCGTCATCTGCGTGCCCAGCTGGCCGAGCTGATGGAGAGCCTCAAGGGCGAGGTGTTCTATCCGCGCACTGAATATTGCACTGATAACGGCGCCATGATCGCTTACGCCGGTATGCAGCGCCTGAAAGCGGGCGTGTTCGAACCGCTGGCGGTCAAAGCCGTGCCGCGCTGGCCGCTGGATACCCTGGATCCGGTCTGATCCGAAGGATCCCGCCTTCTGGCGTGGTGCTGAGTACCATGGTGGCCTACTACTCCGGCAATCCGGCAGCGGCGGTTATAGCGCCGTTGGCGCGCTGTTGTTGTGTCTGCTGTCGCCGTGGTTGAGCCATCCGGATAAGAGGTCAGGTCTCTCGCTGCCAGACAGCCAAGCCAAGTACAGAGTAAAGAGATAAAAAAATCCCCGCCAACTGGCGGGGATTTTTGTTTGGCTATCGGCAGGCGATAGGATTACAGCAGGATGCCGCCGAAGAAGAAGCCCAGCGCCACGGCGATGGCGATGGTGGCGGTGCCCGGTACGAAGAAGGGGTGGTTGAAGACCGCCTTACCGATACGGGTGGAGCCGGTGTCGTCCATCTCTACCGCAGCCAGCAGGGTCGGGTAGGTCGGCAGTACGAACAGGGCGCTCACGGCTGCGAAGGAGGCAATCGCAGTCAGCGGGCTGACACCCAGTGCCAGAGCAGCAGGCATCAACGCTTTGGTGGTGGCGCCTTGTGAATAGAGCAGCATGGCAGCGAAGAACAGCACCACGGCCAGCAGCCAGGAGTACTGGTTCAGCAGGTCGCCAGCGATCAGTTGGATGGTGTCCATGTTGCCTTTTACGAAGACGTTACCCAGCCAGGCGACACCCAGTACGCAGATACAGGCAGACATACCGGACTTGAAGGTCGGCATGTTGGTCACTTGGGTGGCGTCCAGTTTGCACACCAGGGTCATGATGGTGGCCGCGGCCAGCATGATGCCCATGATGGCACCGTCACGGGGGATTGGCGGGTTGGTGATCAGGCCTACTTTACCAGAGATGGCAGTGGCATAAGCCATGACAGCAACGATGGCGGCGATGAAGATCCAGACAGACAGTTTGGCGTACGGCTTGATCTCGAGCTTGGTAGTACCACGCAGTTTGATCAGACCCTTGGCTTTACGCTCCAGATAGACTTCGTCCTGATCCAGCGGTTTGCCCATCATGTTGGCAATGAAGGCGCCCAGGATACAGGCCAGGAAGGTAGAGGGGATGCAGATGGCCAGCAGGGTCAGATAATCAACACCAAACGGCTCGAGCATGCCGGAGAAGGCAACCACAGCGGCAGAGATTGGAGAAGCTGTGATGGCGATCTGGGAGGCGACAACCGCGATGGAGAGCGGACGGGATGGGCGGATCCCTTGCTCTTTGGCCACTTCAGCGATCACCGGCAGGGTGGAGAAGGCGGTATGACCGGTACCGGCCAGCATGGTCATCAGGTAGGTGACCACCGGGGCGGCGAAGGTGATGTATTTGGGGTTCTTGCGCAGCGCTTTTTCTGCCAGGAAGACCAGATAGTCCATCCCGCCAGCCAGTTGCATACAGGCGATGGCGCAGATGACGGACGCGATGATCATGATCACATCCCAAGGGATGTAGCTGACCAGTTGATCGCTCGGGATGGGCATGCCCAGACCCCACGTCAATACCAGTACCCCCAGACCACCGGCAAAGCCGATGCCGATGCTGCCTATCCGGGCCCCCAGATAGATAGCGGCGAGCACGACAAGTAACTCGATTCCAATCATAGCGATAACTCCATTTTTTAGTTTTTGGTGTCCCGTCCTGAATATGGTTTACACCTTTCCCCCCAATAAATGGAGAACCCGATGGGACAAGGTGTGAAACGGACACAGCGCGATTAC
>NZ_JBSTYQ010000037.1:0-7638 GCF_054052385.1 Aeromonas sp. 25-AL00135
GGTGGTCTTGTGATACGCCCGCCTGGGCAGCACCAGCAGACGGTGCTCGGCCAATATCTGAAACAGCCTGTCCCGCCCTACCTTGAGCCCGTCATCATCCTGACCCTGGAGCAGATAATGCAGCTTGCGAGTACCGACCCGCGGTTGTCGCAGTCGAACCTGACGCACGAAGCGCACCACCTGCAAGCCCTGTGCATGGCGCTCGTCGGCGACCCGATTGCGCTTGTAGTAAGCCTGCCGGCTTATCCCCAGAAACAGGCAAGCCCTGACAATGGTCAGCCTTTCGACGTGCCGCTGCGAGATGACTTGCCGGGTCGCTTTTTTACGATGGAGACGCCGTAGTCATTCTTCAGTACATCGACGACGGCCTCAAAAAACTGGGCCTTCTGGCTCATCAGTGCCAGCTGTTGCTCGAGTTCCTTGATGCGCTGTTCGGGCGTCTGGTTGTCGGGGTCAGGCATGGTGATACTCCTGCCGGCGCGTACAGAAGCCCCCTGGCTCCAATCTTGCCGACCATGTTTACGCAACCATACCAGAACGGTGGAGCGGCCCTGAATGCCATATCGGGCTTGTGCTTGCTGGCAACTGAGCTCGCCTTTTTCAATCTGCTCGACCAGTGCCAGTTTAAAAGTCAGTGAGTAATCGCGCTGTGTCCGTTTCACACCTTGTCCCATCGGGTTCTCCATTTATTGGGGGGGAAAGGTGTAAACCATATTCAGGACGGCACAGTAAGCACAAAAAGGGTGGCATCGGCCACCCTTGGGTTGATAACAGCTGGCGCTGTTACTGGTTCGCTTCGGCGAACTGCTTCATCGCTTCGGCGTGCTTGGTCATGCCGGCGGCACGCTCGTTGAGCTTCTTGATGAACTCCGCCTTCTTGGCCGGATCTTCAATGCGGTCATAACGTTGCTGCAGGTTGGCCTGGATCTGCTCCGGGGTCATGTTCTGCATGCGGGCCATCTTGTCGTGGCGACCACCGTGGTGTTTGCCACCCATCATGCCACCACCGTCCATCGGGCAATCCACCATGGCACCGGGCTGGCCAGTGGGGGCCGCTTCACTGGCAGCATAGGCACCCAGCGGCAGGCCAAGGATCAGGGTGGCGGTCAGCAGGGTTTTGGTCAGCTTTTTCATGGTCTATCTCCTGTAGGGATGATTCTGGTTCGGCGCTCTTGCCTTGCCCCCAAGTAAACACCCTGTCGGTGTCTGAACTTTGCCAGCATCGCCCTTTTTTGTAGCAGAGTGTGGCATCGTGCGGATCTGGCACACTTTGACACAAACCGTGCAGCGTATTTTCGTATACTCGTGCCAACGCCAAGCAGGGGAGGTATTCATGAACCAGGGCAACACCCACATTCTGGTGGTCGACGATCACAGCGAGATCCGCGATCTCTTGAAACGCTTTCTGGAACAGCACGGCCTGCGGGTCAGCTGCGCCCGGGATGGCAAGGAGATGAAGCGACTGCTGGAGGAGCGGGAGTTCGATCTGCTGGTGCTGGATCTGATGATGCCGGGTGAAGATGGTCTGACCCTCTGCCGCGAGCTGCGGGTCAAATCGAACCTGCCCATCATCATGCTCACTGCCATGGGGGAAGAGACCGACCGCATCATCGGATTGGAGATGGGGGCCGACGACTATCTGGCAAAGCCTTTCAATCCGCGCGAGCTGCTGGCGCGCATCAAGGCGGTGATGCGCCGCACCCAGGCGGATAACCAACCCGCCGCCGAGACCCTGACCCGGGATCTGCGCTTCGATCGCTGGCTGCTCGACGTCAATCGCCGGGAGCTGGTCGATGAGGATGGGGTGGGTCTCAGCCTCTCCACCGCCGAATTCGATCTGCTCAAGGTGTTTCTCGAACGCCCGCAGCGAGTACTGAGCCGGGATCAACTGCTGGATCTGGCCCGTGGCCGCGAGGCGGTAGCCTTCGATCGCGCCATCGATACCCTGGTGAGCCGCCTGCGCCGCAAGCTGGAGCGGGATCCCAAGAATCCGGAGCTGATCAAGACCATCTGGGGTGGCGGCTATATGTTCTCCGCCGACGTTACGCAGGTTTAAGCAGTGGGCACCTTGCGACGACTGTGGGCACGGATGTGGCCCAAGGGGCTGACCGGCCAGATCATTCTGGTGGCGCTGGCGGGGTTGATCCTGATCCAGCTGCTCAGCATCCAGATCTACCGCACGGATCGGGAGGAGGCGCTCGGCTTCGTCAACAGCCGCAACGCCATGCAGCGGATCATCTCTGTGGTCAGGCTGCTCTCCCTCTCCCCCCCGTCCCTCTATGACGAGATCCTCAAGGCGAGCCGCAGCGAGACCCTGCTGCTGCGCCTCTCCGACGAACCGCTGCAACCGGATAACCGCAGCCCCCGCTTCGAGCAGCTGGTGCGCTCGCGCCTCAACTACCCCCCCGGCCTCACCGTCGAGATCAGCGCCGAGCTGAAAGAGGATACCCAGCGCAGCAAGGCGTGGGAACATCATGCCCGCATGATGCGGGATCGCAAGGGGCCGCCCCCGCCGCGGGATATGCGGCTCTACGGCTCCATCGAACTGCCGCAGGGGGGCTGGCTGCAGTTCAGCTCGCTGGTCGACAAGGAGACGGGTAGCTGGTCGTGGCAGACCACCCTCAACCTGATGCTGGTCGCCAGTCTGGTGATCGGACTGATGGTGCTGCTGTTTCGTCGTGCCACCCGCCCGCTCAAGCAGCTGGCAGGCAATGCGGAGCGGCTCGGACGGGGCGAGGATATCGAGCCCTTGAAAGAGGAGGGGCCGACCGAGATCCGCGAATCGATTCAGGCATTCAACCGGATGCACACCCGGCTCGACCGCTTCGTGCAGGACAGAACCCGGATGCTGGCGGCCATCTCCCACGATCTGCGCACCCCCATCACCAGCCTGCGGCTGCGCACCGAGTTTCTGGCCGATGGCGAGGACAAGGAGCGCATCCAGCAGACCCTACAACAGATGGAGCAGATGCTGGCGGCCACCCTCAGCTTTGCCCGCGAGGAGGGGCAGCAGGAAGCGACCCGCGAGCTGGATCTGGTCAGCCTGCTGGTCAGCCTGTGCGATGACTATGCCGATACCGGCCAGCCGGTCACCTGTCTGGCGGAAGGCAAAGAGGTCTACACCTGCCGGGCCAACACCCTGCGCCGGGTACTGCAGAACCTGATCGGCAACGCCATCAAGTATGCCGGCAGCGCCGAAGTGTCGCTGGAGCGGCGCAAGGAGGAGCTGTTGATCCGGGTCTGCGATAACGGGCCGGGGATCGATCCGGCGCGGCTGGAGGATGTGTTCAAGCCGTTCGTGCGGCTCGATGAAGCGCGCAACACCGAGTCCGGCAGTGTCGGGTTGGGCCTCTCCATCGCACGCACCCTGGTCCATCAGCACGGCGGCGAGCTGACCCTGCTCAATCGGCCACAAGGGGGGCTGGAGGCGCGGATCAGCCTGCCGCTGTAAGTAGTTACTCTATCCGCCAGCATTGTCATGGCGCCGTTTGCATCATGCAAACTTCATCATTTGAGCGCTTGTTCTTCGATCCGAAAGACGGTGATAATCGGTGACCACGGGACGGCATACGGCAACGGATTGGAGCAAGGATGGCCTCTTCCAGGACAGGAGTCATAGTCAGTATCGGATGGGGGCTCCTGCTGCTCGCCCTTGCCCTGCCGGTCTGGGCCAAAGCCCCGGAAGAGCCGATCATTATTACCAACTCCAAAGCCTGGCAGCCCTTCTCCTATATCAATGAGTCGGGCCAGCCGGATGGCCTGCTGATCGATTTGTGGCGTGAATATGCCCGGGTGACCGGCCAGAAAATCGAGTTCAGGCTGGTCGACTGGCAGGGCTCCCTCGACCTGCTCCATGAGGGGAAAGCCGACGTTCACGCCGGACTGCTCTGGTCACCGGAGCGGGACAAACTGTTCGACTATGGCCGGCCTCTCGCCCAGCTCGACTCCCAACTCTTCTTCTCGAGCGAACTGCGCGGCACCGATGTACATTACTACCTGCTCCATGAAACCGTCGGTGTGGTAGCCGGTGGCTACGAGGAGTATTACGCCAGACGCTACTTTCCCGGCACCAGACTGCAGACCTTCAATGACAATGACACCCTGCTGGCTGCGGCCTTCAAGGGTGAAGTGAAGGCCTTTATCGCCGATCTGCAGGTCGCCAACTTCTACATCTATACCTCGGACGATCCCACCCGCTTTATTCCGGTTCGCCACCTCTATACCGACCAGATCCGCTTTGCAGTGAAAAAGGGCGACCTTGCCCTGTTACACCGGCTGGAAGAGGGCTTCGCCAAGCTCAAAGAGAGCGATCGAGAGCGGATCATCCGAAAGTGGATGCATGTCGAAACCGTCTACCCCATCCATCTCGGTCCCTGGCTACTGCTTGCCGGGGTGTTGATCATGGTGGCCTACATAGTGCAACTGCGCCGGGCCGTCGCCAGCCGCACCGCCGAGCTGAGCCGCGCCAACGCCAAACTGGAGAAGCAAGCCAGTACCGACCCCCTGACCGGCCTGCTCAACCGACGGGCATTTATGCCCGCCATGGAGCAACGACTGGCAAGCGGGGCTCCCTGTGCTCTGCTGCTGTTCGATGTGGATCACTTCAAGGAGACCAATGACCGCTTTGGTCATGGCATCGGGGATCTGTTGCTGGAAAAGCTGGCCACGACTGTGACCAACCTGTTGCCCGAAGAGGCTCTGCTGGCCCGCATCGGCGGCGAGGAGTTTTGCCTGCTGCTGCCGCTGGCCACACTGGCAGAAACAGAACAATGGGCCGAGCGTATCTGCCTGGAGAGCAACCGGCAAACCCTGCACACCAGCAGCGGCGAGGTGACCCTCTCCATCAGCACCGGGGCAGTCTGGGTAGCCGCAGAGAGAGAGGCTGATGCCGACCAACTACTACGGCAGGCTGACGCCCTCATGTATCAGGCCAAGGGACTGGGGCGCAATACCTGGCAAGCCGCCGCCTATCAGGCATAGTCCCCTGACGGACACGCAATAAAAACGGCCGCCATCGGAAGATGGCGGCCGCATGACAGGTTCCCTATCAGAAGTTGTAAGTCACGCCCAGGTTGTAGCGGCGACCATCCAGCACAGTGCCATAGCTGCTGTAATCCACCGTCTTGTCGAACAGGTTGTAGACCCCGGCGGTCAGATCCAGATGCTTGTTGGCCTTGTAGACCAGGCCCATGTCAAAGAAGGTATAGGAAGGGGTCCCTTCCGCCATCTTGACCCGGCTCAGGTATTCGGAGGTCTCGCCACGGAAGTTTACCCGTGACCAGAGGCTGAGATCCTCGGTGGTTTGCCAGTCAACACTGCCGTTGAACATGTGACGGGGCATCTGGTTGAGGGCATGACCCGCCAGTGGACCACTCTTCTGCTCGGACTGGGTGAAGGTGTAGCTGGAGCTGACCGACCAATCCTCATTGATGGCCCAATCCATCATCCCTTCGACACCGCGCATGTTCGCCTTGTCGACGTTGACCCGATCACTGATGAAGTCATAACTGTGACCATTGAGGGTACAGGCGGGATCGCTCTTGCTGGAGCAACGACGCACTTCGGAGATCTTGTTCTTGAAGTCGGTGTTGAACAGGGTCACCCCGGCGTTGAAACCCTGATGACCGTTCCATAGCAGGCCAATCTCTTCACTCACGCTGGTCTCGGGTTTGAGAGCCGGGTTGCCGACCAGCATGCCATCCTGGCTGCTACCGCCGGTGGCCTGGCCCCAGTTGGCCGCCGACATCCGCAAGTCAGGGGAGCGGTAACCGGTGGATACGCCCCCTTTCAGGGTCCAGCTATCATCCAGATGCCAGACGCCGTAGAGGCGCGGGCTCCAGTGAGAGCCGTAGTTCTGGTCCCGATCCATGCGGGCGCCACCGGTCAGGGCAAAGCTGTCAGTGAGTGACCACTCATCCTCGACAAACATCGCCCAGCTCCAGCGGGTCAGCTGCTCGGCAGGGTTGGCCACTTTCAGGGTATTGCCCTGATCGTGCAGATCCTCATAGTGATACTGACCACCGACACTCAGGTAGTGATCACCCAGAATAAACTGGGTATGGGTATCGGCGATGGTGTTGGTAAGTTCCATCTTGCGGCCGGGGTTGGTGTTGGTCTCCTGCTGCAGATAGCTGCTGGAAGAGCCGAAATCATACTGGCCATCATGGGTCAGCGCATAGTTGGTGCGCTCGTATCGGTTAAGGCTATCTTTCGCCTTCGCAGCCAGTGAATTGCCGGCCGTGCGATCCCGATCCTGCAGACTACGACTGGCTTCCAGATCGAAGCGGTTATGGTCATCAGGCTTGAAGCTGAGCACCGCCGTGCCACTGCGAGTCTCTTGCTCGGCAAAACCCTGGGTAAATTTGTCTTCACCACGATGGGCAAGCTGACCGTTGAAACGCAGCCCCAAAACGCCATCGATCAGTGAACCTGCGGTGTAGGCATCGGTCTGGAAGCTGTTGCCAGCATGCTTGTTCTCCTGGAAGGTGGAATCAGCGTGAACCGAGCCCTGCCAGGCCAGACCGGTGGTCTTGCGGGTAATCACGTTAATCACGCCCCCCATGGCATCAGAACCATAACGGGATGACATGGGACCACGGACGACCTCAATGCGCTCGATCGCCTGCAGTGGCGGCAGCCATCCCTGCTCGATACCCGGACCATCGCTGTTCGGGCGAGTGCCACGGCTATCCACCTTCTTGCCATCAACCAGCATCAGGGTGTATTTCGACCCCATACCGCGAATGCTGATATCACTGCTGCTGCCACCGCCGGTCACCACAACACCGGGCACATCCTTCAGGGCATCAGTTACATCGCGATATGCCCGTTTCTCCAGCTGCTCACGGGTAATCACGGAGATGGAGGCGGCAGAATCTTCAATCTTCTGCTGGAAGCCGGAAGCGGTGACGACCATCACCTCTTGTTTGGCAGCATAGGCCTGGGTCGCAAGAAGGGAGCAGATCAGCAAGGCAAGCTTGTTCGGTTTCACTGTTGTCATGTTTTAGCCTGAACATTTTTAGTAGGAAGGTGACGTATTCCCTTACTTCACTCATTACAACGCCCTGGCATCCGGCCAGGCGCAGCATTAGAAAAGGCTCATTTGAAAAGCACTTTATTAATCAGCCCGCATTGTAACGACCCCGACCCGATCATTCAAATAATAATCATTATCATTTATTTCGCGTGGCATTCCTGCTGTAAAACAGATCGCTATTGATAAGTGACCGTTTTAATAGAAAAAATCCATAAACAAACAAGGGAATTAAACAAACAAGCGGAAGCGATGACGTACCGTTGCAAGATGGCCTGATTTAATCCTCAAGCTCTATCAGCTCGCAGCGGAACAATATGGCCAAGATGGGATGTGCTGCGATACAGAGGTGGAGACAGTAGCAAGAACGCCAATAGGGGAAGGCATTGGCATCGTGGTGGATGTCGGCAGCTCACCAGCAGGCTAAAACATCAAAACCCGGTCGTGAGACTGGGCTTTGTGTTGGTTCCGGCGTGCAAACCTGTGGGTCTTATGGGCAAAAATCACCCATATAAAAAAGGCCTTCCCAATCGGGAAGGCCTTCAAATTAGTGGCGGAGCGGACGGGACTCGAACCCGCGACCCCCGGCGTGACAGGCCGGTATT
>NZ_JBSTYQ010000038.1:0-4027 GCF_054052385.1 Aeromonas sp. 25-AL00135
GAAATACAGAACCCCCGATGCGGTACATAGGGGGTTCTGAGTAGAGAAATGCTAGTTGAAAATGTGTAAACCTATTTCAGGACTAGACACGCGCAACAAGTCACTGGGCCGCCTGATTTGATTGCGCATAAAAACAGCAATAAAAAGACCGGCACTGTGGCCGGTCTTTTCTCTATCGTTCAACTACTTGGGCATGTCTGTCAGCCGCACTTGGAGTCGCCACAGTTGAGGCAGGTCATGCAGCCATCCTTCAGCACCAGCGCCTTGGTGTGGCACTTGTAGCAGAGCGCGGCATTGGCCGGGAAACCACTGCTCGCCTCCTGCTCTTCAGCCTCCTGAGCGGCTTTCAACTCGGCTTGCTTCTCGGCCAGAAACGCCTGCTGATGCTCATCCAATCCCGGCGCCTTGAGCATGCCGATCTCGGTGAGATGGCTCTCGATCACGTTGCCAATTTCGGCGATCAGCGACGGCACATACTTGCCCTTGTTCCAGTATCCGCCCTTGGGATCAAACACCGAGCGCAGCTCCTCGACCAGGAAGGTGACATCCCCACCCTTGCGGAATACCGCCGAGATGATGCGGGTCAGCGCCACGATCCACTGATAGTGCTCCAGGCTCTTGGAGTTGATGAAAATCTCGAACGGACGGCGAGTTTCGTGAACCGTGCCCTCGTTGAGAATGATGTCGTTGATGGTGATGAACAGCGAGTGCTCGGAGACATGCTCCGGCGTCTTCAGTTTGTAGGTGGTGCCCATCAGCCGCTCCGGGCGCAGCACGGTTTCGTGCATATGCACTACGTCATCCTGCACAGAGAGATCTTCTTGCGGCTCATCCTTGGTACGCACCTTGTAGGCGACGATTTTCTTGTCGATCTTCTTGACCATAATGTCGTTCTCAGAATTTACCGTAATAGCCTTCTTTCAAGGCGTCATAGAGGTTGGCAGCCGTATGCAGCTCGCCATCGTATTCGATCTCTTCATTCCCCTTGACGGAGATGACGGAACCATCCTCCAGGGTGAAATCGTACAGGGTGTTCTCCAGATCCTTCTCCTTCACCAGCACGCCCTGGAAGGCCTCCGGATTGAAGCGGAAGGTGGTGCAGCCCTTGAGGCCGGAGTCCGAGGCATACATGTAGATGTCCTTGAACTGCTCGAACGGGAAATCAGTCGGCACGTTGGCAGTCTTGGAGATGGAGGAGTCAATCCAGCGCTGGGCCGCCGCCTGAATGTCCACATGTTGCGCCGGGGTGATGTCATCAGCAGTAATGAAATAGTCCGGCAGACGGCTCGCGTCATCATCGGCATAGGGCATGGCGGATGGATTCACCAGCTCGCGATAGGCCAGCAGCTCGAAGGAGTAGACATCCACGCTCTCCTTGCTCTTCTTGCCCGGCTTGATGACGTTGCGGCTGTAGTGGTGAGCAAAGCTCGGCTCGATGCCGTTGCTGGCGTTGTTGGCCAGTGACAGCGAGATGGTGCCGGTAGGCGCAATACTGCTGTGGTGAGTGAAACGCCCACCCACTTCGGCCAGCTCGGCGACCAGCGCAGGATCTACCTCGGCAACCTGCTGCATATAGCGGCTATAACGCGCATGCAGCACCTTGCCCTTCACCTTGTCACCCACCTTGATGCCATCAGCCGCCATTTCCGGGCGCAGACGCAGCATCTTGCCAGTCACTTCAAACTCCTGCTCCATGATGGGGGCAGAGCCTTTCTCCTTGGCCAGACGCAGGGACTCCTGCCAGCCGGTCATCGCCAGCTCCTGGGATACCTGCTCGGTAAAAGCGACGGACGCGGCAGAACCGTACTTGATCTGCAGCATGGTCAGGGTCGAACCAAGCCCCAGGAAACCCATGCCGTGACGGCGCTTGGCTGTAATCTCCTCGCGCTGCTTGGCAAGCGGCAGCTGGTTGATCTCCACCACGTTGTCAAGCATGCGGGTGAAGATGGCCACCACCTTGCGAAACGCCTGCCAATCGAACGCCGCGTTTTCAGTAAACGGGTCGCGCACAAACTTGGTCAGATTGACCGAACCCAGCAGACAGGCACCGTAAGGCGGTAACGGCTGCTCGCCACAGGGGTTGGTCGCGCGGATCTCTTCACAGAACCAGTTGTTGTTCATCTGATTGACCTTGTCGATCAGGATGAAACCGGGCTCTGCATAGTCATAGGTGGAGGTCATGATGACATTCCACAGCTTACGGGCTGGCATGGTCTTGTAGACCTTACAAGCGACCTGCCCCAACTCGTTGAATACAACCCCTTCCTTGTTGGGCCAGTCGGCCCATAGCACCTGAGCGGGATCGTCCAGCGCAATGCCATCCTGCTCCACCTCTTTGGCGGTGTAGGGGAAGATCAGCGACCAAGGGGCATCCTCTTTCACCGCCTTGACGAAATCTTCGGTGATGAGCAGGGAGAGGTTGAACTGACGCAGGCGGCCATCTTCACGCTTGGCCTGAATAAACTCGATCACATCGGGATGGCGGATATCCATGGTGCCCATCTGGGCGCCGCGACGGCCACCGGCTGACGAGACGGTGAAACACATCTTGTCATATATATCCATAAAGGAGAGCGGGCCGGAAGTGTAGGCACCGGCACCGGAGACAAAGGCACCGCGCGGGCGCAGGGTCGAGAAGTCATATCCGATGCCGCAACCGGCTTTCAGGGTCAGGCCAGCCTCGTGCACCTTGCCGAGGATATCGTCCATCGAATCTTCGATGGTGCCGGAAACAGTGCAGTTGATGGTTGAAGTAGCAGGCTTGTGCTCAAACGCCCCGGCGTTGGAGGTGATGCGGCCCGCCGGAATGGCCCCATTGCGCAGCGCCCACAGGAACGGCTCATACCAGACCTCAGGCTCCAGCTCCTGCTCTGCCAACGCACGGGCTACCCGCTGGTAAGTCTCATCGATAGAGCTGTCGATGGGAGTGCCATCCTTGCTCTTGAGGCGATACTTGCCATCCCAGATCTCGAGGGACGTTTCCTGCATGGGGATAAGGCGGGAGCCAAGCTCACTCTCCAGCACCGGGTTCGATTTAGCCATTTTCAATCAACCTTATGTGAATGCATCAACATCATGACAACAGCAGAAAACACAACTAATGGTGCCGTCTAAAATTAATGACACAACATATAGTACACCTGATGCCATGAGGGCGCCGATTCTAACCTAAAAAAATGCCCCGGCCAGCAGATTTCTGGGCCGAGGCACTTAACTGATTAATTTACTGAGAGATTTAACACTCAGAGATAGATCAGGGCTTCTTGACGTAAACCGTCGGTGTTTCACCCGCCATATTCAGATAGAACTCGTAGACGCCATCGGCATCCGGTGAGAACTTCATGTCCTCATACTTGGAACAGGGGTTGACCGGCACAGCCTCACCACCCAGTACGGCAACACCATCACTCGGGCTCTTGTAGCCAAAGTTGGTACCGCAGCTCCAGCCTGAATCAGCAAACTTGAACTTGTAGGGGGCCCACTCTTTCTTGAGAGTGCCTTTGGCCATATAGAGTCTGTCGGCCACCTTGACAACCTTGCTTTCATCAGTCGCCATCCAGTCGTTCATCTCCCCACGCAGGTAGATGGACTTGCCACCGAAATCGCCGTTGTCTGCCCCAGCCTGCTCTGCACCACCATTGGATGCGCAACCGCCTAATACCAGGGTTCCCGCCGCCAGCATCATCGTTACTGTTCTTTTGAACATGGGTCTATTCCTTAAATTATTGTGATTCCTTGGTCCATCCATGTGGACTGAAGAATTAAACCAGAGCAGGCATCACAAGAAAGGTAGAGGCATCACATTCTGTACTTTTTGTATCCAACACATTGAACTAGTGAGCAAATATCGAACAGAAAAAGAGGTCGTTTTGGGGCTTTAGAAGGGTAATCAATGAATGACAAGAAGGGGAAAGTCTAATAATCCGGTGACGTGCCGAATTGCAGGCAATAAAAAACCCCGCTCGATGAGCGGGGTTCTTAAATTGGGTGCCTGGCAGTGTCCTACTCTCGCATGGCGAATGCCACA
>NZ_JBSTYQ010000039.1:0-3028 GCF_054052385.1 Aeromonas sp. 25-AL00135
GAGTAATCGCGCTGTGTCCGTTTCACACCTTGTCCCATCGGGTTCTCCATTTATTGGGGGGAAAGGTGTAAACCATATTCAGGACGGGACATTAAGATGAAACAAGCCGGGTGATGCCCGGCTTTTTTAAAAGCACAATTTGTCAGGAGAGTCGCCCAATGCGTCTGTGTGATACCGATATTGAACGCCATCTGGATGAAGGCAAGATCGTCATTGAGCCACGGCCCGGGGTAGAGCGGATCAGTGGTGTCAGTGTCGATGTGCTGCTGGGTAACGAGTTTCGGGTGTTTCGCGATCATACCGCACCCTATATCGACCTGAGCGGCCCGAGCAGCGAGATGGCCGATGCCATCGATCGGGTGATGAGTGACGAGATCCACATCCCCGATGGCGAAGCCTTCTACCTGCACCCGGGTCAGCTGGCGCTGGCGGTGACCTACGAATCCGTCACCCTGCCTGCCGATATTGTCGGCTGGCTGGATGGCCGCTCTTCACTGGCGCGGCTGGGTCTGATGGTGCACGTGACGGCACACCGCATCGATCCGGGTTGGTCCGGTCGCATCGTGCTGGAGTTCTACAATGGCGGCAAACTGCCGCTGGCACTGCGCCCGAAGATGAAAATTGGCGCCTTGAACTTCGAGATGCTCTCCGGCGTCGCGGCCCGACCCTACAACAAGCGGGAAAATGCCAAGTACAAGAGCCAACAGGGCGCCGTTGCCAGTCGTATCAATCAGGACTGATAACTGGCAACACGGCAACGATGCAAGGGAGCACAAGGTGCTCCCTTTTTGCATCTGGAATCAAACGGATATGGGGCTGATGGTGCTGGTCGGATGAGATTGACGGGGCAGGGACGTTTTATCACCACTTTAGCCCGTTTTTCTGTCATAAAAACGTCATAAAAATGAAATTATTGGCTTAATTGTCAGCTATTTTTGCCCTTTCCCGCAATCATTGATGGCTTTAATTAATCGATGGCAAGCCGCATGAAGACTGGCTCTAGGATATTTTTTTCCAAAAAGCTCTTTTTTTTTATGGCTGAAATATTTCAATGGTGGCTATGGTGTTGGCCGCCATCTGGCATAATCCGCCGCAACTCATAAACAGGCTTTTTTTTATGTTTGAAATGTTTAGTGGTTTGGGTTTGTGGTGGTCAATCGGTTTGGTATTGGCCGTTTTTTTTGTGCTTGCCTATGAATTTATCAACGGCTTTCACGATACCGCCAACGCGGTAGCAACGGTTATCTATACCAAGGCGATGCCAGCTCACCTGGCGGTCGTTGCATCGGGGATCTTCAACTTTTTTGGCGTCATGTTTGGTGGGTTGGGTGTGGCCTATGCCATTGTCCATCTGCTGCCCATCGACCTGCTGCTTGGGATGGACTCCACCCAAGGGTTGATCATGGTCTTCTCCTTGCTGTTTTCCGCCATCGTGTGGAACCTGGGCACCTGGTTCTTCGGGATCCCGGCCTCCAGTTCACATACCTTGATCGGTTCCATTCTGGGGGTAGGCGGTGCCTATGCCTGGATCACCCATAAACCGGTGACAGAAGGGATTAACGTGGGCAAAGCAATCGACATCATGCTTTCCCTCATCATCTCTCCCACCATCGGCTTCATCATCGCGGCGCTGCTGCTGCTGGCGATGAAGCGCATCTGGACCAGCAACAAGATCCACAAAACGCCGGAAGAGCGCCAGCTGGTGGATGGCAAGAAACACCCGCCGTTCTGGGCGCGTCTGACCCTGGTGGCCTCGGCCATGGGCGTCAGCTTCGTGCACGGCTCCAACGATGGCCAGAAGGGCATCGGTCTGGTGATGCTGGTGCTGATCTGTATGGCGCCTGCCTATTTCGCACTGGACATGAACAGCCGTGCCTATGATCTGGACCGGACCCAGGATGCCAACCAGCGCATCATGGAGATCTACCAGCGCAACCAGTCTGCTCTCTCTGGCGTTATCAACTTCTCTGCACCGGCAACGGCTCAGGAAGAGCTGATGACCCACTGCTCCGCAGATGGCGTGCTGCAGGCGATGGCCACCCTGGATGCCCGTCTGGGGGCCGTGCGTACTTATGATCAGATGAGCCTGACCGACCGCCGCGAAGTGCGTCGTCTGCTGCTCTGTATCGATGACACCGCCCGCAAGGTTGCCAAGCTGCCGCTGCCAGCCAAGGAGCTGACTGATCTGGCCAAATGGCGCAAGGACCTGACCGCGACCGCTGAATACGCACCGACCTGGGTGATCGTCTCCATCGCGCTGGCGCTGGGTTGCGGCACCATGGTGGGCTGGCGTCGTATCGTTCATACCGTGGGCGAGAAGATCGGCACGACCGGTATGACCTACAGCCAGGGCATCGCGGCCCAGATCACGGCAGCAACCTCCATCGGGGTCGCCAGTCTGACTGGTATGCCGGTGTCCACCACCCACATCCTCTCTTCTGCGGTGGCGGGGACCATGATTGCCAACAAATCCGGCCTGCAGAGCCAGACCATCAAGACCATCCTGATGGCCTGGGTGCTGACCCTGCCGCTGACAATGCTGCTCTCCGGCGGCCTGTTCATCGTCAGCCACCATCTGTTTGGTGGATAACATCGCTATTTTTTCTAAGGGCCCGCGGGCCCTTTTTTCATATCTGCGATTCTCTTTAATATGCCAACAAACAAAGTTGTGCATTAAAATTATCAATAGGTGTGATGCTAAAAATTAACGCTTTGAATGAACTTTCTCAGAGATATACAAGCGCAAATACAGGAGAAAGCAGGGCGTTTTCCTGTAGCAACACTCCCTTCAAAATCCCGTTCACCCGATCCGCCAACGCATTCTGGTAACAGTCATACCCATCCGTCATCGAGCATTTCACCCCGTACCGTTCATGTAATGATTGATACAGTCCCGAGCAATACTGTACGCCGCGGTCTGAGTGATGGATTAGCTCCCCGCCGCCACGCCGTTGCTTCAGCGCTTTCTTGAACGCCATCGCCACCGATTCGGCATGCATCCCTTCGTGCACGTGATGGCCCACTATCT
>NZ_JBSTYQ010000040.1:0-1856 GCF_054052385.1 Aeromonas sp. 25-AL00135
TGTTTTTGATGTTCGATGCTGTGAGTGCCCACACAGATTGCTTGATTCAAATTGTTAAAGAGCGACGCAACAGCGTGTTGCTGCGGGAGTGAAATTCTACTCAACCGCTTTCTCGAGTCAAGCCTTATTTTCAAAGGCTTTTCGAGGTTACCGACAAAGTTGTTTGCGTTGCCGCTTGCCCTGTCGATGGAGGCGCATTATAGGGAACAGATTCTTTCTGGCAAGCAGATAATTGCAAAAAGATGGCTTTCGTTGTCCGTTCGCTCACAAAGCCACCAATTGGCATATTAAACCGGCGAAATCAGCTCACTGCAGGCACCGCAACAGCAAAATCGTGCAGATTGTCATAGAGAGCATCGGCCAGCGCACTACCCGTTTCGGTCACCGGCTTACCGGTTCTGACCATGATTTTGTGACCAACCCCAGCATTGACGGCAGCTTTTAGATCGGAAGGCTTGTCACCCACCATATAGGAACGACTCATGTCGATCCCCAGTTCCTGTTGCGCCAACAGCAGCATGCCTGGTTCCGGTTTGCGGCAATCACAGGGGGCGCCGTGATCCGGATGATGGGGGCAGAAGTAGATGCCATCGAGATCCACATCCCGATCAGCCAGTGACCAATCCATCCATTCAGTCAGATTCATGAAGTCATCTTCACTGAAGTAGCCGCGGGCGATTCCGGACTGGTTGGTGACGACGACCAGCAGATAGCCTTTCTTTTTGAGGAGCTGCAGGGCGTCTATGACTCCGGGCAGAAAATGGAAATCATCGACCTGACTGACATAGCCAGTGTCTTCATTGATGACACCGTCACGATCCAGAAAAATGGCGGGGTTGCTCACGGAAACTACCTCTATCAATGGTTTTGTCCAGTATCTCACAGGCCATAAATAGCCCCAAAAATAAAAGGGGTGGCCGAAGCCACCCCTTTTCATGTTTGTATATAACGAATCGATTAGGCGATTACGCTAGCTACAACACCAGCACCTACGGTACGGCCACCTTCACGGATAGCGAAACGCAGGCCGTCGTCCATCGCGATCGGCGCAATCAGGGTAACAACCATCTTGATGTTGTCGCCCGGCATTACCATCTCTACGCCTTCCGGCAGTTCGATGGTACCGGTCACGTCGGTAGTACGGAAGTAGAACTGCGGACGGTAGCCTTTGAAGAACGGGGTATGACGACCACCTTCTTCTTTGGACAGTACGTACACTTCAGATTCGAACTTGGTGTGCGGCTTGATAGAACCCGGCTTGGCCAGTACCTGACCACGCTCTACGTCTTCACGCTTAACACCACGCAGCAGCGCGCCGATGTTCTCGCCTGCACGACCTTCGTCCAGCAGCTTACGGAACATTTCTACACCGGTACAGGTGGTAGAAACGGTATCTTTGATACCAACGATTTCTACAGTCTCACCTACTTTAACGATACCGCGCTCTACACGACCGGTAACTACGGTACCACGGCCAGCGATAGAGAATACGTCTTCGATAGGCATCAGGAACGGCTGGTCAATCGCGCGCTCCGGCTCAGGGATGTAGGTATCCAGGTGGCCAGCCAGCTCGATGATCTTCTCTTCCCACTGAGCGTCGCCTTCCAGCGCTTTCAGTGCGGAACCGCGAACTACCGGCAGGTCATCACCCGGGAAGTCGTACTCGGTCAGCAGTTCACGAACTTCCATCTCTACCAGTTCGAGCAGCTCTTCGTCATCAACCATGTCACACTTGTTCATGAACACGATCATGTACGGGATACCAACCTGACGACCCAGCAGGATGTGCTCACGAGTCTGCGGCATCGGGCCGTCAGTCGCTGCTACTACCAGGATCGCGCCGTCCATCTGGGCAG
>NZ_JBSTYQ010000041.1:0-1851 GCF_054052385.1 Aeromonas sp. 25-AL00135
CGGTTTCACCGACACTTCTTGGGGTTGTATGGTTAAGTGACTAAGCGTACATGGTGGATGCCTTGGCAGTCAGAGGCGATGAAGGACGTACTAACCTGCGATAAGCTGTGAGAAGTCGGTAAGAGACGCTATTACTCACAGATTTCCGAATGGGGAAACCCACCCGAGATAACTCGGGTATCTGTTACTGAATACATAGGTAACAGAGGCGAACCGGGAGAACTGAAACATCTAAGTACCCCGAGGAAAAGAAATCAACCGAGATTCCCTCAGTAGCGGCGAGCGAACGGGGATTAGCCCTTAAGCATCTTGGAAGTTAGTGGAACGGTCCTGGAAAGGCCGGCGATACAGGGTGATAGCCCCGTACACGAAAACAACCTTGATGTGAAATCGAGTAGGGCGGGACACGTGACATCCTGTCTGAATATGGGGGGACCATCCTCCAAGGCTAAATACTCCTGACTGACCGATAGTGAACCAGTACCGTGAGGGAAAGGCGAAAAGAACCCCTGTGAGGGGAGTGAAATAGAACCTGAAACCGTGTACGTACAAGCAGTGGGAGCCCTTCGGGGTGACTGCGTACCTTTTGTATAATGGGTCAGCGACTTACATTTTGTAGCGAGGTTAACCGTATAGGGGAGCCGTAGGGAAACCGAGTCTTAACTGGGCGTCTAGTTGCAAGGTGTAGACCCGAAACCGGGTGATCTAGCCATGGGCAGGTTGAAGGTTGAGTAACATCAACTGGAGGACCGAACCCACTAACGTTGCAAAGTTAGGGGATGACCTGTGGCTGGGGGTGAAAGGCCAATCAAACTCGGAGATAGCTGGTTCTCCCCGAAAGCTATTTAGGTAGCGCCTCGGACGAATACTACTGGGGGTAGAGCACTGTTTGGGCTAGGGGGTCATCCCGACTTACCAACCCCATGCAAACTCCGAATACCAGTAAGTAATATCCGGGAGACACACGGCGGGTGCTAACGTCCGTCGTGAAGAGGGAAACAACCCAGACCGCCGGCTAAGGTCCCAAAGTTCTGGTTAAGTGGGAAACGATGTGGGAAGGCTCAGACAGCTAGGATGTTGGCTTAGAAGCAGCCATCATTTAAAGAAAGCGTAATAGCTCACTAGTCGAGTCGGCCTGCGCGGAAGATGTAACGGGGCTCAAACCAGGCACCGAAGCCGCGGATTCACACTTATGTGTGAGTGGTAGGGGAGCGTTCTGTAAGTCTGCGAAGGTGTATCGAGAGGTATGCTGGAGATATCAGAAGTGCGAATGCTGACGTAAGTAACGATAAAGGGGGTGAAAAGCCTCCTCGCCGGAAGACCAAGGGTTCCTGTCCAACGTTAATCGGGGCAGGGTGAGTCGACCCCTAAGGCGAGGCCGAAAGGCGTAGTCGATGGGAAGCAGGTTAATATTCCTGCACGACTTGTAATTGCGATGGGGGGACGGAGAAGGCTAGGTGGGCCAGGCGACGGTTGTCCTGGTGAAAGTGCGTAGGTGGTGTTTCTAGGCAAATCCGGAGACACAACACTGAGACACGAGACGAACACACTACGGTGTGGAAGCCATTGATGCCCTGCTTCCAGGAAAAGCCTCTAAGCTTCAGATTACAAGTCATCGTACCCCAAACCGACACAGGTGGTCGGGTAGAGAATACCAAGGCGCTTGAGAGAACTCGGGTGAAGGAACTAGGCAAAATAGAACCGTAACTTCGGGAGAAGGTTCGCTCTTGATGGTGAAGTCCCTTGCGGATGGAGCTGTCGGGAGTCGCAGTGACCAGATGGCTGGGACTGTTTATCAAAAACACAGCACTCTGCAAACACGAAAGTGGACGTATAGGGTGTGACACCTGC
>NZ_JBSTYQ010000042.1:0-1714 GCF_054052385.1 Aeromonas sp. 25-AL00135
GTTGCCGGTACTTCCGGTGCGGACGACTGGCGCGCGCCCATCGAGGCGTAAGCCTTGCTTCGGTACTTTGGTATTCCTTGTAAGTAGTAATGTGTCTTTGAGCCGGTTGTTCAACCGGCTTCTTGTACTGTGCATTTTCTCCAGCCTGGCCAACGGGTTGGCTGGAGCTTTTCTGTTTTGCCATCCCCCTGCCGGGGTTTGATGCCCTGCTGGTGAGTGCGGAGGGATGGCAAAGCACTAAAGGGTGTCCTGTGATGCAGACCCGAACCGCTCGTAACCTGTTAACCCCTTTATCTTTGGTGGCCCTTGCGTTACCTGAGAGGGCGGTAGCGTGGCTGCGCGGCGAGGGCGTGTATGGGCGCGAGAGTTGGCAAGGGCTCAGGCACTGCTTGGCCGTGACAAGAGGGGAAAGCCATGGCTAATCAAACCGGATTGC
The DNA here is from genome assembly GCF_054052385.1 of Aeromonas sp. 25-AL00135. Lineage (NCBI taxonomy): Bacteria > Pseudomonadati > Pseudomonadota > Gammaproteobacteria > Aeromonadales > Aeromonadaceae > Aeromonas > Aeromonas sp. 25-AL00135. Next base: position 437 of record NZ_JBSTYQ010000042.1, read on the forward strand.
AATTTACCGTCAAGGTGGGGGCGCTGCCCGAGAGCACCTTCGTGGTGGCCAGTTTCCAGCTGGATGAGGGGCTGAACCGGCCGTTCAACCTACAGCTGGAGGTGGCCAGCAGCCAGCCAGATGTCGACTTTGGCGCCGTGCTGGACCAGCCATGCGAGCTGATGGTGTGGTACAACGGCGAGCTGCAGCGCCGGGTCTGCGGGGTTGTGAGCGAGTTTGCCCAAGGGGACAGCGGCTTTCGCCGTACCCGTTACAGCCTGCAAGTCAAACCGGCCCTGTGGCGACTGGGGTTGCGCCAGAACTCCCGCATTTTTCAGGCGCAAAAGCCCGATGAAATCCTCAGTATCCTGCTGCAAGAGCATGGCATTACCGATTACGCCTTTGCCCTGAAAAACGAACACGCCCAGCGGGAATACTGCGTGCAGTACCGCGAGACCGACCTCGATTTCGTGAACCGCCTTGCTGCCGAAGAGGGGCTGTTCTACTTCCACGAGTTTGAAGCAGGCAAGCACCGCATCGTCTTTGCTGACGATGCGGCAGCCCTGACTGCTGGCCCTGAGCTCTTCTTCAACCTCGGTAACCGCTCGCTGGAGCAAGGTCCTTACGTGCGCCAGTTCCACTACCGCGAGGCGGTACGGCCAAGCGATGTAGAGCTCAAGGACTACAGCTTCAAGACCCCGGCTTATGGTCTCTCCCACAAAAAGCAGGGCGCAGAGCTCGAGCATCAGCGCGATACCTATCAGCATTTTGACTACCCTGGCCGCTACAAGCAGGACGGCAGCGGCAAGGCGTTTGCCCAACACCGGCTCGATGCGCTGCGCAATGACGCGGTAGAAGGCAGCGGCAAATCCAACAGCGCCGCGTTGCTGCCGGGTCAGCACTTCTCACTCACCGAACACCCCAATGGCAGCCTCAACACCGAGTGGCAAATCGTTCATATCCGCCACACCGGTGAGCAACCCCAAGCCTTGGAAGAAGAGGGCGGCAGCGGCCCGACCGTCTACCACAACGAATTTGGCGTAGTGAAGGCGAGTACCACCTGGCGCGCCCGTATCGGCAGCCCCGAGGCACCCTACAAGCCGATGGTGGATGGCCCGCAAATCGCCATCGTAGTCGGCCCGGAAGGGGAGGAGATTTACTGCGACGAGCATGGCAGGGTCAAACTGCAGTTCCCGTGGGACCGCTATGGCAGCTCCAACGACCAGAGCTCCTGCTGGGTGCGGGTGAGTCAGGGCTGGGCCGGTGGCCAGTACGGCATGATGGCCATCCCGCGCATCG
>NZ_JBSTYQ010000044.1:0-1026 GCF_054052385.1 Aeromonas sp. 25-AL00135
CTCAGGTGCGTTATGGCATTCAGGGCCGCTCCACCGTTCTGGTATGGTTGCGTAAACATGGTCGGCAAGATTGGAGCCAGGGGGCTTCTGTGCGTGCCGGCAGGAGCATCACCATGCCTGACCCCGACAACCAGACGCCCGAACAGCGCATCAAGGAACTTGAGCAGCAGCTGGCGCTGATGAGTCAGAAAGCCCAGTTCTTTGAGGCCGTCGTCGATGTACTGAAGAATGACTACGGCGTATCCATCGTAAAAAAGCGACCCGGCAAGTCCTCTCGCAGCGGCAAGTCGAGAGGCTGAGCATTGTCAGGGCTTGCCTGTTTCTGGGGATAAGCCGGCAGGCCTACTACAAGCGCAATCGGGTCGCCGACGAGCGCCATGCACAGGGCTTGCAGGTGGCGCGCTTTGTGCGTCAGGTTCGACAGCGACAACCTCGGGTGGGCACTCGCAAGCTGCATTATCTGCTGCAGGGTCAGGATGATGGCGGGCTCAAGGTCGGGCGGGACAGGCTGTTTCGGATATTGGCCGAGCACCGCCTGCTGGTGCAGCCCAGGCGGGCGTATCACAAGACCACCCACAGTTTTCACCGTTTCTACCGTCATCCCAACTTGCTCAAGGCGGGGCCAGAGCAGGTCACACCGGTGGCCCCGGAGCAGGTCTGGGTCGCAGATATCACCTATCTGCCAGCCAGGAGCGGACCGCTGTACCTGAGCCTGGTGACGGATGCCTACTCACGCAAGATAGTGGGCCATCACGTGCACGAAGGGATGCACGCCGAATCGGTGGCGATGGCGTTCAAGAAAGCGCTGAAGCAACGACGTGGCAGCGGGGAGCTAATCCATCACTCGGACCGCGGCGTGCAGTATTGCTCGGTGCTGTATCAGTCACTACATGAACGGTACGGGGTGAAATGCTCGATGACGGATGGGTATGACTGTTACCAGAATGCGTTGGCGGAGCGGGTGAACGGGATTTTGAAAGGAGAGTTATTGTTGCAAAGCCCGCAGGATTTGACGCAAGCGCGGGA
>NZ_JBSTYQ010000046.1:0-579 GCF_054052385.1 Aeromonas sp. 25-AL00135
GGCGTTTACCACGGTGTGATTCATGACTGGGGTGAAGTCGTAACAAGGTAACCCTAGGGGAACCTGGGGTTGGATCACCTCCTTACCTTAATGATGACGAAGTTGTTGAGTGTTCACACAGATTGCCTTGATTCAAAGTAGTTAGAGCAAAGACCTGATGCGCAAGCGTCAGTGCTTATCTGGCTTCGGTCAGATGAGAGAAGCCCTATCATTGGGTTTTGGGATGTGAATAATGGCGCTCGGCCTCGCAGGCTCGGCACTCGCCATTACCCAAAATCTGCACTGCTGACGCAGCGCAAAGATGATTTTGGGTCCCCTTCGTCTAGAGGCCTAGGACACCGCCCTTTCACGGCGGTAACAGGGGTTCGAATCCCCTAGGGGACGCCACTTCTCTTCTTGCTAACAAGAATGCAGACATAAGCAGTCATGTTTATGTCTGTTTTCTTCGGTCACTGACCGTTGCAAACATGCTCTTTAACAATCTGGAAAGCTGATTTAAAAAGTAGTTCTCAAACATTTGTTACAAGTGCTTTGGAAACTTCTTGGCGAAAACCAAATTTTATTTGGTCCTTGTTGTAC
>NZ_JBSTYQ010000048.1:0-524 GCF_054052385.1 Aeromonas sp. 25-AL00135
GTGTGCTCCCAGTCAATCTTGCGGTAAGCCATGGAGACCTGGATAAGCTGGGTGAAGTCAGACTTCGCCGGGTCCTGGCAGTGCGGCATCTGGCAGTCGATGTCAACGATGGTGGCATCGGTCAGCACGGTAGAGAAGAAGTGCTCCTGCTTGCCCTCAACGGAGGTGCGGTACCACTTCAGGGTCACTTTCGGCAGCATCTCGCCGGACGCCAGTGCGTTGTACATCAGCGGTACGGCTTTGTTCAGCGCAACGGTGAACTTGAACGGCTTGTGGACACGCTGACCAGCCGGCTGACCGGATTGCGGGTCAGTCGGGACGGTGACAACGTGCTGGAACTCTTGTACCAGCATCTCGTCTTCGTGGCCTTGTACGAAGATGTTGCCGACGGAATCGGAAGTGAAGGCACCAGCGGTGATATTGCCCTGGGTTTTACCTTCGATGCTGATATAACATGGAGTTGGCATGTGTATGCTCCTAAATAGGTTGGTTAAACGAGATAGCACTCGACCAACCTTTAGCAG
>NZ_JBSTYQ010000049.1:0-500 GCF_054052385.1 Aeromonas sp. 25-AL00135
GGCGTTTACCACGGTGTGATTCATGACTGGGGTGAAGTCGTAACAAGGTAACCCTAGGGGAACCTGGGGTTGGATCACCTCCTTACCTTAAGATGTCGTGTTGTTGAGTGTTCACACAGATTGCCTTGATTCAAGTTTAGAGACAGTACACGAAGTGGGTCTGTAGCTCAGGTGGTTAGAGCGCACCCCTGATAAGGGTGAGGTCGGTGGTTCGAGTCCACTCAGACCCACCACTTCGTTCCCGATTATGGGGCTATAGCTCAGCTGGGAGAGCGCCTGCTTTGCACGCAGGAGGTCTGCGGTTCGATCCCGCATAGCTCCACCATAATCGGTACTGAATTTTGCGAGAAGCAAAAGCCATGAGTTGAACGAAATGTTCAATCTATGTCTTTGACTTCTTTATGAAGTTTGCTCTTTAACAATCTGGAAAGCTGATTTAAAAAGTAGTTCTCAAACATTTGTTACAAGTGCTTTGGAAACTTCTTGGCGAAAACCAAATT
>NZ_JBSTYQ010000050.1:0-446 GCF_054052385.1 Aeromonas sp. 25-AL00135
ACCAGCAACAGTGGCGCTCCCATCAGCTACACAGTTGTGGCGACCACCAATGAAGGCACGGCCAACAGCAGTGGCACGGTCACTATCGGAGTGGAAGGGGATATCAGTGTCAGCGCGACTGACCTGGTGGAAGCTGAAACAGACAACCCGATAGTGGTGTCGCTGGCGGCGCAGCTGAGCGTGAGTGCGAGCGACGCGGACAAGTCGGAAGAGGTGACGAGCGTAACGGTGACCCTGAGCGGGGTGCCGGAAGATGCAGTGATGGGCGAAGGGTGGGAGCAAGATGAAGAGGTAGCAGGGGACTGGAGCTGGAGTGGTGCGAGCGTGGCTGGTGTGCCGAGTTTCACCTTGCCGGCGGACTGGAGCGGGGTGGTGAATGGCAATGTGGCGGGGACCACGGACGAGGGTGGGGCGGCCAATCAGGATTTCACCGTGACCGTCACTGC
>NZ_JBSTYQ010000051.1:0-419 GCF_054052385.1 Aeromonas sp. 25-AL00135
CCGCCGCCACGCCGTTGCTTCAGCGCTTTCTTGAACGCCATCGCCACCGATTCGGCATGCATCCCTTCGTGCACGTGATGGCCCACTATCTTGCGTGAGTACGCATCCGTCACCAGGCTCAGGTACAGCGGTCCGCTCCTGGCTGGCAGATAGGTGATATCAGCAACCCAGACCTGCTCCGGGGCCACCGGCGTAACCTGCTCTGGCCCCGCCTTGAGCAAGTTGGGATGACGGTAGAAACGGTGAAAACTGTGGGTGGTCTTGTGATACGCCCGTCTGGGTGGCACCAGCAGGCGGTGCTCGGTCAATATCCGAAACAGCCTGTCCCGCCCGACCTTGAGCCCGTCATCATCCTGACCCTGCAGCAGATAATGCAGCTTGCGAGTGCCCACCCGCGGTTGTCGCAGTCGAACCTGACG
>NZ_JBSTYQ010000052.1:0-393 GCF_054052385.1 Aeromonas sp. 25-AL00135
TCGATGCTGTGAGTGCCCACACAGATTGCTTGATTCAAATTGTTAAAGAGCGACGCAGCTTTTGCTGCTGCGGGAGTGGCATTCTACTCAACCGCCTTCTCGAGTCAAGCCTTATTTGCAAAGGCTTTTCTAGGTTACCGACATGGTTGTTTGCGTTGCCGCTTGCCGTGTCGATGGAGGCGCATTATAGGGAGTGAATTCGTTCTGGCAACCCCTCTCCTGCAATAAAATTGCAAAAAAGGGCACTTTTTTAGTTATTCATCTCCAACCACAGCTTTTATACAAACTTATCCACAGAAACAGCCTTCAGGTTGTTAGAATGGCCGAAAACATGGAGGCCAAGATGGACTTGCGACTGAGACCCTACAAAGGAAAACGCCCACAACTGGGCAA
>NZ_JBSTYQ010000053.1:0-345 GCF_054052385.1 Aeromonas sp. 25-AL00135
CCACACTACCATCGGCGCTACCGCGTTTCACTTCTGAGTTCGGCATGGGATCAGGTGGTTCCACGGCGCTATGGCCGCCAGGCAAATTCTTTAATCTAGAAAGCTGACGTGAGTAGTGATGTTGCGCTTGGCTTGTCACTATCACTGAATTTGAGTAGTTCGCTTGGTATCTGCTACAAGCCTTAGAACACTTCTTGGGTGTTGTATGGTTAAGCCTCACGGGTAATTAGTATGGGTTAGCTCAACACATCACTGCGCTTACACACCCCACCTATCAACGTTGTGGTCTCCAACGGCCCTTTAGGACCCTCAAGGGGTCAGGGATGACTCATCTCAGGGCTCGCT
>NZ_JBSTYQ010000054.1:0-288 GCF_054052385.1 Aeromonas sp. 25-AL00135
ACTGCACGCCGCGGTCTGAGTGATGGATGAGTTCACCGCCGCCACGCCGTTGCTTCAGCGCTTTCTTGAACGCCATCGCCACCGATTCGGCGTGCATCCCTTCGTGCACGTGATGGCCCACTATCTTGCGTGAGTACGCATCCGTCACCAGGCTCAGGTACAGCGGCCCGCTCCTGGCTGGCAGATAGGTGATGTCAGCGACCCAGACCTGCTCCGGGGCCACCGGCGTGACCTGCTCTGGCCCCGCCTTGAGCAAGTTGGGATGACGGTAGAAACGGTGAAAACTGT
>NZ_JBSTYQ010000055.1:0-267 GCF_054052385.1 Aeromonas sp. 25-AL00135
TACGGCGTCTCCATCGTAAAAAAGCGACCCGGCAAGTCCTCTCGCAGCGGCAAGTCGAGAGGCTGACCATTGTCAGGGCTTGCCTGTTTCTCGGGATAAGCCGGCAGGCTTACTACAAGCGCAATCGGGTCGCCGACGAGCGCCATGCACAGGGATTGCAGGTGGTGCGCTTCGTGCGTCAGGTTCGACTGCGACAACCGCGGGTGGGCACTCGCAAGCTGCATTATCTGCTGCAGGGTCAGGATGATGACGGGCTCAAGGTCGGGC
>NZ_JBSTYQ010000056.1:0-261 GCF_054052385.1 Aeromonas sp. 25-AL00135
TTTGCAACAATAACTCTCCTTTCAAAATCCCGTTCACCCGCTCCGCCAACGCATTCTGATAACAGTCATACCCATCCGTCATCGAGCATTTCACCCCGTACCGTTCATGTAATGATTGATACAGTCCCGAGCAATACTGCACGCCGCGGTCTGAGTGATGGATGAGTTCACCGCCGCCACGCCGTTGCTTCAGCGCTTTCTTGAACGCCATCGCCACCGATTCGGCATGCATCCCTTCGTGCACGTGATGGCCCACTATCT
>NZ_JBSTYQ010000057.1:0-257 GCF_054052385.1 Aeromonas sp. 25-AL00135
CGTGACGGGTCGCACCTACCACGCCACCAACCGGCCGCCGTATGAGCTGCCAGCCAACAAGACTCGCACCGTGCTGCGCACCGAAACCCACCAGGGCGAGGGTTTCAACGAGTTGCGTTTTGAAGACCAGGCGGGGCAGGAAGAGATTTATATCCACGGTCAGAAAGACCTGAATGTGCTTATCGAGAACGATGCTGCGTGGCATATCAAGCATGACGAGCATCGTGACATCGACAACGAGCGGGTCACCCGCATCA
>NZ_JBSTYQ010000058.1:0-250 GCF_054052385.1 Aeromonas sp. 25-AL00135
CGGACTGGAGCGGGGTGGTGAATGGCAATGTGGCGGGGACCACGGACGAGGGTGGGGCGGCCAATCAGGATTTCACCGTGACCGTCACTGCCGGCCATGACATTGACTTCAACGCTAAGGCACTGAGCGTGGTGACCAGCGAGACCGATGCACAGTTGGAGGTGTTGCTGACCAACACCGTGAGTATCAGTGATGGCGATGGTTCAGAGACCTGGACCAGCCTGGTGTACACCTTCGACAACTTGCCGGA
>NZ_JBSTYQ010000059.1:0-245 GCF_054052385.1 Aeromonas sp. 25-AL00135
GCTCCCTATAATGCGCCCCTACCAGCACGGCGGAACACGCCGAACTGATGAGCCAGCTTCCTAGTGAAGTGGGCGCCGAAAGAAAAGCGAAAACAATCGCTTGACTTTCGAAGTGAGAAGCGTAATATGCGCCTCCTCAACGCGACAAGCGTGACGCTCTTTAACAATTTGAATCAAGCAATCTGTGTGGGCACTCACAGCATCGAACATCAAAAACAATTTTTGATTTTCAATGTCTGGTGAAG
>NZ_JBSTYQ010000060.1:0-226 GCF_054052385.1 Aeromonas sp. 25-AL00135
TCTGAGTTCGGCATGGGATCAGGTGGTTCCACGGCGCTATGGCCGCCAGGCAAATTCTTAATCTAGAAAGCTGACGTGAATAACGACTTGGTCATTATCACTGAATTAGTAGTTCTTCGATTTGCTACAAGGCCCAGAACACTTCTTGGGTGTTGTATGGTTAAGCCTCACGGGTAATTAGTATGGGTTAGCTCAACACGTCACCGCGCTTACACACCCCACCTAT
>NZ_JBSTYQ010000061.1:0-224 GCF_054052385.1 Aeromonas sp. 25-AL00135
CCTCGGCTGTCACCTGCACCTGGTCAGCACCGATCTCGCCCTTGCTCAGCAGCTCATCGTTGTTCACGTCATCCACGATGGTGACGGTCGGCTTGTCTGTCGCGGTGACGTCCACCTTCGCTGTGTCACTGCCCGGCAGGGAGACGTTGCCCGCCTTGTCGGTCTGGGTCGCACTTACCGTCAGTGACTTGCCATCCGCCGGGGTATTCTCGGTCCAGCTGATG
>NZ_JBSTYQ010000062.1:0-217 GCF_054052385.1 Aeromonas sp. 25-AL00135
TACTCTCGCATGGCGAATGCCACACTACCATCGGCGCTACCGCGTTTCACTTCTGAGTTCGGCATGGGATCAGGTGGTTCCACGGCGCTATTGCCGTCAGGCAAAAGCTTTTAAAACTAACTTGAAAATGGTGCTGATACCCAGAATCGAACTGGGGACCTCATCCTTACCAAGGATGCGCTCTACCGACTGAGCCATATCAGCACACTAACCGGTA
>NZ_JBSTYQ010000063.1:0-216 GCF_054052385.1 Aeromonas sp. 25-AL00135
GTTTGGTTGCCACTCTTTGTTACCAAGGAGTTGGCGGCTCAATGAATTGCTGAATTAACTGCTGCAACTAAAAGTTGCTTTGGTCACTTCATCAGACATTGAAAATCAAAAATTGTTTTTGATGTTCGATGCTGTGAGTGCCCACACAGATTGCTTGATTCAAATTGTTAAAGAGCGACGCAGCTTTTGCTGCTGCGGGAGTGGCATTCTACTCAA
>NZ_JBSTYQ010000064.1:0-211 GCF_054052385.1 Aeromonas sp. 25-AL00135
TCGGGTAGAGAATACCAAGGCGCTTGAGAGAACTCGGGTGAAGGAACTAGGCAAAATAGAACCGTAACTTCGGGAGAAGGTTCGCTCTTGACAGTGAAGTCCCTTGCGGATGGAGCAGTTGGGAGTCGCAGTGACCAGATGGCTGGGACTGTTTATCAAAAACACAGCACTCTGCAAACACGAAAGTGGACGTATAGGGTGTGACACCTGC
>NZ_JBSTYQ010000065.1:0-207 GCF_054052385.1 Aeromonas sp. 25-AL00135
ACCATCGGCGCTACCGCGTTTCACTTCTGAGTTCGGCATGGGATCAGGTGGTTCCACGGCGCTATGGCCGCCAGGCAAATTCTTCAATCTGAGAAAGCTGATTTAGTTATTCGTTCTCGGTATCTGCTACAAGCCTTAGAACACTTCTTGGGTGTTGTATGGTTAAGCCTCACGGGTAATTAGTATGGGTTAGCTCAACACGTCACC
>NZ_JBSTYQ010000066.1:0-207 GCF_054052385.1 Aeromonas sp. 25-AL00135
ACCATCGGCGCTACCGCGTTTCACTTCTGAGTTCGGCATGGGATCAGGTGGTTCCACGGCGCTATGGCCGCCAGGCAAATTCTTCAATCTGTGAAAGCTGATTTAGTTATTCGTTTTCGGTATCTGCTACAAGCCTTAGAACACTTCTTGGGTGTTGTATGGTTAAGCCTCACGGGTAATTAGTATGGGTTAGCTCAACACGTCACC
>NZ_JBSTYQ010000067.1:0-207 GCF_054052385.1 Aeromonas sp. 25-AL00135
GCATTCGCCATGCGAGAGTAGGACACTGCCAGGCACCCAATTAAACAGCGATGTGAAGAATCACGTCACTGGCTGCGAGGATGACACCTCAGAAAATGCAGCAGAAGATTTAGCGAAAGCTAACCGAATGCGGAGCGGTAGTTCAGTCGGTTAGAATACCGGCCTGTCACGCCGGGGGTCGCGGGTTCGAGTCCCGTCCGCTCCGCC
>NZ_JBSTYQ010000068.1:0-206 GCF_054052385.1 Aeromonas sp. 25-AL00135
CCCATGCCGAACTCAGAAGTGAAACGCGGTAGCGCCGATGGTAGTGTGGCATTCGCCATGCGAGAGTAGGACACTGCCAGGCACCCAATTTCAAGATTACGCCCAGCGTGGTCTTTACCGGTTAGTGTGCTGATATGGCTCAGTCGGTAGAGCGCATCCTTGGTAAGGATGAGGTCCCCAGTTCGATTCTGGGTATCAGCACCATT